>JAKEEQ010000258.1 GCA_022616515.1 Chloroflexota bacterium
CCAGACCCCACTCACCAGCAGCTACAAACCCTGCTTGACCGTATGGTAACCGAACAGGGGCATCCGGGTATGGTGCTGTGGGTCGATGCGCCAGACCTTCACTTTGCGGGAGCCAGCGGTTATGCCGATCCTGAAAACGGCATCTCGATGGAACCGGAGGACGCTTTTCGCATCGCCAGCGTTACCAAGTTGTTCACGGCAACCGTCATCCTGCAACTGATGGAGGAGCATCGCCTCGAACTAGACAACACGCTCGACAGGTGGGGCATCAATTTACCCGGTGCGCCGGACATCACCATTCACCAACTGCTCAATCACACCAGCGGCGTCACCAGCTACACCGACACCAGGATTCTCGCGGCACTGGAATTCAGTGATGTCTATCGCGAGTGGCAGCCCGAAGAAATTCTGGCCCTGATTGCGGATGAACCTGCCCAATTTGCTCCGGGCCAATTCTGGCAGTACAGCAACACCAACTACATCATCCTCGGCATGATTATCGAGACAGCGACCGGCATGTCACTTGCCAACAATTACCGTGAACGGATTATTGACCCGCTTGAGTTGACATCAACCTATCTTTCCGAGATGGAGCCTCCCACCGCCGAACTGGTGCGGGGTAAGAGTTTCTTTTTTGACGCCGACCGTTATCATGCATCAATGGTGTGGGCGGCGGGCGGTCTGGTATCCAGCGCCCCGGACCTCATCACCTTTGCTCGTGCGCTGTTTAGTGGGGATTTATTCAGGGAATCGGACACACTCGAACAGATGCTGACCTTTGAATCGACCCCACAGGAGCCGCAGTTTGACGGTTACGGGCTGGGTGTTGAGATGGCAAACACGCCGCTGGGTCGCTATTGGGGCCATGATGGTGGCATCGCGGGATTTGCGGCAAACCTGATGTATTTTGAAAAGCATGATATGGTTATTGTAGCGTTAACCAACATGGATATGACCTTTGGCATCGATAAACCGACCTTATTTGATATTCTGGCGACCCGGAGGTGATTTTTGAAGCTAATACGATTATTGTTCATTATCGTCCTGCTGCTAATGCCCCTGACGACCTTCGCTCAGGATGAAACCGACCTGTCCGAAGCAGAAATCGCACTGCTGGACCGTATGCTGGCTGGATTTGAGTACCGTGATTCCGTGAGCAGTTATGCCTTTAACGAAATGAATGAGGTTACGCTCAATCTGGAATTGTCCAGAGACGGCGACAGCGGCGGATTCAGTCAGGAATATCTGCTAGAGCGCGAAGGCTACCTGCTGCGTGACCCGCTGGACAATATCAAGGAGTTTTTCACGCTTGATCTGTCCGGCGAAGACGATGAACGAGGCGAGTATGAATTGACTGCCGACGCTACCTTTGTCGGTGACATCCTCTATCTTGAGACCCCGGATGAATTCTATACCATCGAAAGCCGGGACGATATTCCCGAAGATTTTTCCAATGCCAGCCTGGGCGGGCTGTTTGACGATGAGCCAAGCTTTATCCAGAATCGCGAATTGCTGCTGTCCGTGCTGGAATCGGTTACCGAAGAAGACGATGAGGTAGACGATGAAATGCTGACGTTGTTAACCCTGACCGTCGCCGAAGACCGCGTCGCCGACTTTATCTGGGAGTTATTCAATACTGACCGTAATGCCGGAAATCCAACCATCCTTGCCCTGCGCGATTTTGGCGAGGGCAGTGTCGTGATTGAGGCTTGGCTGGATGAGGAAGACCACCTGCGCCGCATCGAATTTAACTGGGATATTGAAGCGGTCGAAGTAGACCTCGGTCAGATCGACGAACAGTACGCTGGAAACAGGCTGGACATTATCAGCGTTACCCAATCGGCAACAGTTGAGTTAGGGGAGTATGAGGCGGAGTTTGACCCCATCGAAGTCCCAGCCGAGCCGTTTTAGTTGACCCCAGAAGGCGCTTCACCCTTATACAGGCAGTCCGTAAGGGCCGACACATCGGTCGGCCCGATGGTGACACTTCTGATACTTTTCATTTTTCCGAACTCGTTTTAATTAGGGTCAATCCCGCCCTATTATCTCCTTATACTGATACTTAGATGATCGATTTCACCTTTCGAGGAGATAGTCTACAATGTCAGACGATCAGAAAATTCGGGATGGACGGCACGATTTTGACTTTTACACCGGGACATGGAAGGTTCATAACCGGCGGCTGAAGGAACGGCTCAAGGGTTGTCAGGAGTGGGAAGAATTCGAGGGTATATCGGTTGCCCAACCAATACTGGGCGGCGTGGGTAATTTCGATACCATCACCATGTACCGCGACTCTGGCATACATCATGGCGTGACCTTGCGCCTGTTCAATCTCGAAACACACGAGTGGCATCTACATTGGGCCGACAGCGTTAGCGGTGCATTGGTTCCGCCGATGATTGGTAAATTTGAAGATGGCATCGGGCACTTTTATTCCCATGAACTCTTTGCTGGCAGGCATATCCTGTGCCGTTTCATCTGGTCTGGCATCAGCGAAACGACCTGCCGCTGGGAACAAGCATTTTCGGAAGATGGTGGCGCGACATGGGAAACCAATTGGATAATGGAAAGTGTCAAATAACAGTAAAACGCTCTATGTGAAATAGATTTTGGGATTTGAATCTTTCTCACCCCTCCCTAACCCTCCCCGCAAACGGGGAGGGAATCGGACTCGCCATACTGAAACCACCGCATTTTTCAAGCGACTCCATGCGGTGAATCGTCTTATTCCAGCCGTGCCGAGCCTCTCCCCCGCAAACGGGGGAGATACAGAGGGGGGTAGTGGTAAGGTTTAACTGATGGGACGAAAATTACCCCACCCTAACCGTCCCCGCAAACCGGGAGGGAATCGGACTCGCCATGACAACTTTGTCATGTTGCCTAGCGGAGTGACTTGACAAAACCCTTTATTTAAGGCGTGTAGAATATCTCCCCCGTTTGCGGGGGAGACACAGAGGGGGTGAAGGTCGCTGGTTTCACGAACTAAATTCACATAGAATGTATTAAGCAAACACCATTCATCAAACGAGACGGGCAAATGTATCACCCAACATCGCGTGTATTGGCTGTGCTGGAACTGCTGCAATCCCATAAACGCATGACCGGAGCTGAATTGGCCGAGCGATTGGAAGTCAATATTCGCACCCTGCGCCGCTATATCACCACCTTGCAGGACATTGGCATTCCGATTCTTGCCGAGCGCGGACGCTACGGGGCCTATACACTGGGCGTCGGTTTTCATTTGCCGCCGATGATGTTCACCAATGATGAAGCACTGGCACTGGAAGTCGGTTTGCTCGCTGTCACGCAATTATCCCTTGTGGACAGAGGAGCCGCCGTCGAAAGTGCCCGTGCCAAACTGGAAAATGTTATGCCTCTCGACCTTCAGAGCCGTGCGCGTGCCGTTAGCGAGAGCATCCGGTTAGACCTGAACGCCAACCAGACGACCGCGCCCAGCGAGTTGATGCTGGTGCTTACTCAGGCCGTGCAGCACACGCGCCAGATACATTTGCGTTACCAGTCAAGCGACCAACGAGAAACCGAACGCGATGTTGACCCTTATGGTATCGCCTGCCGCTGGGGTCAGTGGTATGTAGTGGGTTGGTGTCATCTGCGCGAGGATTTGCGGTCGTTTCGCTTAGATCGAGTCCTTGACGCCTATACTACTGATGCCGTTTTTCAACGACCGGAACATTTCGATGCGCTGGCTCATATTGAGAAATCCATTGCGACCCTGCCACGCCAACATACCTATGAGGTCCTGCTTAAAAGCGACGTCGTAAGGGCGCAGAAAACAGCATGTGCCACATTAGGTCTGCTGGAGACCCATCCAGATGGTGTGATGCTGCGCGGTAGTGCCGACGATATTGAGTGGGTCGCCCGCCAACTTGCCAGCCTGCCATTCGGTTTTGTGATTCATGCCCCGGATGAACTGCGGATTGCGCTCAAGAAACACGCTGCTGAATTGATCGCTTTAGTCGAGACGAGTGAGACTGTCAACTCATAGATGTGTTTCGTGCAGTTTTGGCAGGACTCTCACATCTGTCGCGCATAATGAAACACGATCACCGATGCCCCGGTCCTGGCGATAAGAAGTTCGGGGACGTTCCCAAGACTCGAGCGGAAACGTGTCGAGGAACCCATTGCGGTAATTACCACAAGGTCATCCGGTCTAATCTCGTTGAGCACCGCTGGCGAAAGATTGCTATCAATTTGCACAATATCAAAGGCATGTTCGGTGTCCAGCATTCGCAGTTCCTCTTCTACTCGCCTCACGTAATCCCGCCATACCAGAACATGCAGCCGGACATTGAGGGAATCGGTGAGTGTTGCGATGATTTGCAGCATACCGTGTCCAATACCGGTATGGTGTGCAACAATCATCACGACTCGACCAACCGAATTGATTGGCCTGTTGAGGTGGCAAACAAGGACCGGGATGTGTGATTTCCAGACAACTTCATCCAGAATCGTACCGAAAATACTCCGGCGAAGATCGGGTCTGCCTCCCCATCCCATCAGGATCATGGTGATGTCATGTTCCATAGCCGCATGAAGAATCCCCTGTGAGACGGAACTGTCAATACGCTGGATGAATTCGTATTCTGTCTCAGACTCGCGAAAAATGGAGTGGTCGAAGATGTGCGTCCCTGACTTCTCAACCCTGCCTCCCACTTCACGAAGAATGTGCAGCGGATAGACTTTTCCAGCCCCACTTTCCACCAGAATATCCGCCAGAGAAATCAACCGGGCCTGTGTCTGCGGGTTAGCGAGGGGGACCAGTATCCGGTCGAAGTGTTTGTGATGTTCGATCCTCCTGGGATCTGTGTGCAATTGTGGACCAACTCGCTGGACAATAAAGGGCGAGGAGATCGACGTCAACAAAATCATCAACATAATGGCATTGAAAATCTCGGCAGGCATCAAACCAACCTCAATGCCAATCAGGATGGTAGGTAATGTCACGGCTGCCTGTGCCTGCGACAGCCCCCACACGACCCACAATTCGCTCCTGCTGCAATGGTAGCGATGCGCCGCACCCCACGCGGCAATCAATTTGGACACATAGGCCACCAGCGTTACTGCCAGCCCCAGCGTCAGGATTTCAATATCGGTCACAAAGGCCAGTGGATCCGTAATCATGCCGCTTTCCAGCAAGAAAACGGGGATGAAGAAAGCATTTCCGAAAAACAGCACCCGTCGGGTAACCAGACTGTGACGGGGCAGGGTTGAATTAATGGTCAGTCCGACCAGAAATGCACCGACCACCGCATGCACGCCGATTGTTTCCGCGACCAGTGCTGCCCCCAACAACACAACCAGCACGAACTGAAATTCGGCATCGTGAGCATTGAAGCGTTGAAAGAACCATTTGCCGATGCGTGGTAATCCGAGCAAAATCACGCCTGCATAAATAACAACGAGCAGTAAAAGTTGAAGAAAATATGCTGGCGATATATTGCCCTGCGTACTTCCGGTGATGATCGCCAGCACCACAAAGGCCGAAATGTCTGTAAAAACAGTTGCTCCAACGGTTGCCAGAACCGCTTTATTCTCTAAGGCTCCCAGACGCTCAATAATGGGCAGTGCAATCAATGTGTGGGAAGACAGAGTCGAGCCGAATAAAATGGCTCCCGGCCAGTTCAAGCCGATCAACTTGCCGAGGGCTGTCCCCATCACTAACGGTATGCAAAAAGTTAGAAGTCCAAAATTGATAGCCTTAGTGCGCACTTGAAAAAATTCGTGCAGGTCAATCTCAAGCCCGGCATTGAGCATGAGATAAAGCAACCCGATTTCTCCCAGCCCGCTAATAATTTCCGTATGAGAAAGCAAGCCCAGACCATGTGACCCAACAATTATTCCACCCAGAATTAGACCAGCCACGCTGGGAAGATGGATGCGCTCGGAGAGCAGGGGCGTAATTAAAATCACGCCCATCAGGATAAGGAAAACGGAGACGTAGCTTTGCTGCTCCATGAGTTAACCTTACTACGGGGACCAGCGTACTTGATTCAAAAGCTTCCTTACGAGCGGATGACCGAATTCTCCAATGTTCTGAGCCACCAGCCACGCATCCTGTTGATCTGGTTTTAACATCTGCCATGTGACGGAAAGTTTGAGGTTGTTGTCTTTCTCGGACCCTATCGCATAATCCTGGGTAATATCCTCTTCGATCTCATGATAGGCCATCGGCGGCAGCAGTCCGACCAGTTTATAGGTGTGTTCGCGAAAATTCTGTGCTGCGTTATCGCGCAGGATTTGTGCGCGAAGCGTCGCCAATTCTGCACCGAGACACGTTGACCAGACCTGAATCGCCAATGGATCGCCCGCCTCGCACGTGAGCGTTTTCATGAGCCGCGAACGAAAACCATATTCGAAGTGATATTGGTGGGCAATCGTATCCAGAATATCCTGATTGATGTGCAAAATCGCATCCAGTGCCGCCTGCGAATCCGGGCAGTGCCCAACGAGGTAGCCTTCAAATCCGGTTCCGTTGCGAAAAAAAGGATTAAGCTGTTTGCGGACCGTTTCCCACGCCAGATAATGCGCCTCCATCTGGTCATGCTTTGTAAATTCGTCCAGACGCAAATCGTTTACCTTCAGGACAGCATACAGGAGGTGTCCAAATGGCACTTCACTTTCAACCTTAATCATCTCGTCCATTGCGTCCCTCATCATCCACTACCTTCCACTCTAATCCTCTTGTTGAGTGGTATCAAGTTTATTTACTCTTGTCTTGGGGTGAGCAACGTCAATTTGCGAAGATGCGGTGAATTGAAAACATGATCGGGAAGAAATGATGTGCTTGCACGAGCAGGTTTGGGTACAATTAACGAAATGGACGCCCCATTAGGCGTCCACGATTGCAATGTTCTACCCCTCTACCAACAAAATGTGATTGCCTTCGGAGTCTTCAATGGTGGCGAAGGTGCCCCATTCCTCCTTTGCCGGTTCACTGACGAACTTCACACCTTTGGCCTTGAGGTCCTGATACGTGGTGTCAAGATCATCGACGGTCAGGGTGATGGCCTGCGACTTGCCCACGACCTGCTTGTAATGCGCCCAATTTTCATCCGGCAGATACAAAATCAGCCCGGTTTGAGCGCCTTGCGGGGCGACATCAATCCACTTTACGTCGGCACCGGGATAAAGCGGCGCTTCCACACGCAGATTGAAGCCGAGCTTGTTTACATAAAAATCTTTGGCACGCTGTTGATCTGCAACAAAAAGCGAAACGGTTCCAACCATCTTGATCATGAGTCGATCCTTAATCAACATGAACATTGTCGCCTATAATAGAACAGGTGTTCGGAAATGTCAATCCGGCTGGCGTGACTGCTGGTGCATCCATTCGGCGAGTTCGTTACGGTCTGCAACGGTGCGAAAATCGGTGTGGTGGGCCGTCAATAGATTTTTGACGCGCCACAGCGAATGAGCGGCGACCGCAATACCCACATACCCCTGATGCATCAAAATCTCAATGGTATCGCGTTTGGCGGAAGCCCATGGGCGCGGGACAACGGCGTACAGATTATGGATAACGGCCATATCGGCGGGGAAATCGGTGGCAATCTCAATAATCGCCTCAACGAGTGTTTCCGGCGATTGGGCAGCATCAACCACAATCAACGCACCATCATCAAACCATGTAATTGCGACCGTATCGCGCATAAATCCCTCCTCAAGCTGGTCTCCAACCATTCTAGAGGCGGACAATTGAGATTACATTGAACTATGGTTTATTTTGAGGAACACACATCACAAATCTTTACGCGCGAAATGGGCAATTGCCCCGGTGATGGTCACGGCGGATAGGAGGCCAAAAACGCCCACAATCTGCACCTGATCGCTGGTGTCATAATCGCCGCGCAGCGTTGCGTTCAGCGTGTCGACAATATGCAGTGGCGAGAGGAAATCAAGTTGAAGCAGGGCAAACAGCCCGCTGGACACATACCACAGGAACCAGACCACCATCAGCGCCACCAGTGTACGGTTAAACAGGGTACTCAGTCCCACCGACAGGCTGGTCAGCAGCAGCAACATCATCGCCACTGACACAATGCCCCAGATGGCTCCGGCGTTGGTCATGTCATTGTCGGCATTGCTTGCCAGCAGCAGCCCGCCCGGAATAGCGACAATCAGATACAGGCCCAGCACCAGAATCAGCCGTCCACTGAATTTTGCCAGAATATACTCATAGCGCGTGACCGATTTGCTGAGGATGCTGTCGGCAATGACGCCCGCCTCCGATGCCACTGCGCCGCTGCATACGATGATGATGAAGGTGCTCCAGATGATGGGAAATGTAGCCAGCAAGCCTGCCAACGACTCCGGGGCCGGGATGAACTCAGCCGTCGCCGTCGGCAGCGTGATCAGCAGTTGGCCCGCCATCAGCAGTGCCCAGATACGCACGACCCACGAGCGTGTCAGGTTCATCAAATCGAGCTGCAAAATTGCCAGAAACGGATTCGAGAATCTGGGAAAATCCATGTGAACGCTCCTCGTTCATCAGGCGAATAAAAGCATCGACCATCTCTTCACGGGCGGCTTTGAGGCCATTCAATTTGACATTGCTTTTCGTGAGTTGGGTCATCACATTGAGCAGAATCGGGCCTAAATCTTCGCGGGCGGCCAATTTCAGGCGCACGATGCCCGGTGCACGTTCCCACTCGATGCCGTCAAGTTGCGTACAGAAGGCATCGACATCGCCCTCAACTTCCAGTTCGATGACGTTCGTCTGCCGAAATTGTTTCATGTTGTCGATGGGTCCGTTAAAAATCAACTTGCCGTCGCTCAAAATCCCGATATAATCGCACACTTTTTCGAGGTCGCCCAGATCATGCGACGAGACGAAAATTGTCTTGCTGCGCCCCAATTCGTGGATCAACTGGATGGTGTATTTACGGCCTTCGGGGTCCAGTCCGGCGGTAGGTTCGTCCCAGATGAGCAGGTCAGGGTCGTTCATCAGAGAGGCGGCAATGCCCAGCCGCGTTTTCATACCCGTCGAGAGGCTTTTTATTTTCTGTGACCCGGCACTGGACAATCCTACCGCCCGCAGGAGGGCCGCCAGTCTCGGTTTTCGCATTTCGGACGGGATGCCAAACAGTTTCCCCACAAATTCAAGATAGGTGATCGGATTCATATCGGCGGGGAATTGGGGATTGGTGGGCAGATAGCCAATGCGCTGCCGCAAATGGACGGCATTGGGCGTCATGACCTCCCCGAATACCTGCGCAATACCTGCCGAAGGGGTATGTAGTCCGAGCAGCAGGCGGATGGTGGTCGTTTTGCCAGAGCCATTCGGGCCAATGAGACCGTACACACTGCCGTATGGCACGGCCATATTGGCCCCATTCAGCGCGATATACGAGTTAGTATAGATTTTGGTTAATCGTTCAGTTTCAATCACAAGTTCTGACATGTGCATCCTCACTTCCCACCTATTATAGTCTACGCAAGGCAGCACCGCGCGTTGCGTGAAATAGATGTCGGCAATTGACCTTTTCTGACCCCTGTCCTTCGGACATCTCCCCATGTTTGATTGATAGGAGGACAGTTTTTAAGTTTGGTCAGGTATGGGTCGGAGCAAGGCAGCCGTAAGGTGCATGAATAGAGGACGTGCCGTTGCACGTCCCTACCAGAATCGCAGCCTCAGCGTAGAGACGCCCCGTTGGGCGTCCTTACGCACCATCTTTATCATGGCGATTCGCCTTTAAGTCAACGGTTCCGTAGGGACACGGCAGTGCCGTGTCCGCCCTTCAACATACAAGGGGGTTCCGGTTTTCATTTCACATAAGACGTTCGGTATAAGTAATTGGTGGCAAATGGTCTTGTTCTGCGACCATTCCGGCTCTACGGTTGATATAGCACAACGTTTCAGAAGTGAGGTAAAACACATGACAGCTCAGGTAAAAGCGATTGTCTCACGCAGTTATGAAGGAGATGACGATTTCTGGAGCATCCGGAATTTCCTGATTGAGACCTATCCCATCGCACCACCCGTCTTAAACTGGGAAGTGCGCCGCTGGGATGGACAGCGTTTTCATCGTGAAAATCTCGACGTGCAGGCGGACTGGCAGCATAAAATTCATCTGTGGGAGATGACTGATGGGCGGGTGGTTGGAGTGGTTCACCCGGAAGGCAGCGGCGATGCCTTTCTGCAAATTCATCCCAATTTTCGCTTTCTCGAAGACGAGATGCTTGATTGGGCAGAGAAGCATCGGGCGGTCGATGGACTACTGTGCATTGTCGGCTACGAGCATGATACCCAGCGGCTTCAACTACTCAGCCAGCGTGGCTATCAAAAGACGCCCTCCGGTTTTGTGACACGTCGAATATCGCTGGCGACCCGTACGGTATCCCCTGTAGAGATTGCGAAAGGTTACCGGATAAGGACGACTGGTCCGGCGGATTGTGCGGCGATTGCCAATCTGCTGAATGTATCTTTCGGGCGGGACTGTCACACCGCAGGGGAATACAAAAACTTCACGACACATTCGCCATCGTTCGATCATGCCCTGAATTACGTTGCCGAAACGCCCGATGGCTCGCTGGCGGCACATGTCGGTATCAACTTTATCCCGGAGAACAACTATGCTGTGTTTGAGCCGGTCTGCACACATCCTGACCATCGCCGCAAAGGGCTGGGCCTGAGTCTCATGCTGGCCGGACTGCGCCAACTCAAACAACTTGAGGTGGATACTGTTTTTGTTGATACCGGCGACGGCATCGCCGCCAACAAATTGTACGACACACTTGGCTTTGATGACACCTATCAGGGCTATGAGTGGGTCAAGGTGTTATGACGCTCAGGTGAAGTGCTGGCGAAGCTTCTCTAAATCGGCGGGGAAGCTTCGCCGGTCAATAATCTCGCCGTTGCGATCACTGGCGATGATGGCGGCGGCATAGGTCGCCACAAGACGCGGATCCGCCAGATTGCCGCTTTCATAAAAATTCTGGAACATGGCCGCCGTTTCTCCGCCTGCCTGTTCAATCGGTGTTTCGCGAATCTCCGTCTGCATCTCAGTATCGACCGTGCCGGGTGAATAGGCGTTTATCGTCACCCCACTGCCGTCAAGGTCAACGGCTGCATTGCGCGTTATCATATCGACGGCGGCTTTGCTGACAGAATAGGCGTTGAGATGGGGGATGCCTGTGCCCCGTCCCGCGCCGGAAGTGATGTTGAGGATACGGCCCCATTCACTGGGAACCATGCCGGGCAGTGCCGCATAAATCCCGTACATCACGCCGTTGACATTCACTTGCAGGGCCTTTACCCACTCCGCGATATCAAGGAAATTTACAGAGTTCACCGGACCAACAATGGCAGCGTTATTCACAAGAATATCAACCGGCTGGCCGAAATGTTTGCGTGTTTCGTCAATCATGCGCTGGACATCGCCATAATTGGATACATCCGCCGTTATCGCCAACCCGCCGATGTCGTCCGCCACTCGATTAATTTCATTGGTGGACCGGGCGCTAACGGCGACTTTCGCGCCATGCTTCGCCAGCACCTGCGCAATAGCCTTACCGATGCCCCGTCCACCCCCGGTTACCAGTGCCACTCGTCCTTCAAACATATTTTTCTCCCATCAAAAAAACCTGCACAGCGGCAGGTTTCATTGTGGAATACAAATGTTAGATCAATATAGATGTTTCTTTCAAGATGTGGCGACACACAGTCGTTTCGCCATGACGTTCATAAGCTGGACAGCAAAAAACGGCGTGTTGGTCAGAAGGAAGTTGAAGCGGCTGCGATCAATGCGGGCCACTTTGCAATCTGACCGTGCTAACACATGGGCGCTGCGCGGTGTGCGGTCAATCAGCGCTCGTTCCCCAAAAATCTCGCCCTCACCCAATGTCTGGATAAAACGCCCGTCAATAATCACATCAACGGCTCCTTCAACGACGACATACATACAGTCGCCACAGTCACCTTTCTTGAAGATGATCTGCCCGGCAGCATAGGACTCGGTCATTTCCTCGTTACGCAGCATTGAAAACATGATAAGAACTCCCAGATAAATTGAATGATCTGGAAGTACAGTCGCCATTAAGAGAACAATTGGGTCGAAATTGGCAAGATTCAAACCCCTCCCTAACCCTCATGTTTGGTTGGCGAGAGGACAGTTTTTCAAAAGCCGCTGATAACAACAAAAGATCATGGCTTTTTTCGGTGGCGGACGTCCCGTTGGGCGTCCCTACGCACTCATCTGTATCACGGCGGGTCGCCTTTAAGAGAGCGGCTCCGTAGGGACACGGCAGTGCCGTGTCCGCCCGCCTTCCAGCACCACCCCTCGCCGTCATTTACAAAAAAGTGTCCCTTCTCCCCTATGTTTGGAGGAAATGTCGCGCTAGCGACAGAGGGGTTCATTTTTTCATTTCACACAAGACCTTACGTAGCGGGCAGTTCTACGTTGCGCAGCAGCCATTCTACAATCTGTGCGGTCAGACCCGGCTGAGTGCCAAACAGTTCACCTGCCCTGCCACCACTGCTGTAGCGCTGCCACTGGTGTTCGCCCGTGTGAAGCGAGTTGAGTCGATTGGCGGTTGCCGAACTATCGGTATCGTCATCGGCACTGACCAGCATCACCGAACGGCTGCTGAGGGTCTGTACCGCACGGTCTAGATCCAGCACACCATCGAACGGGCTAACCGCGACGGCGGACTGGCATACGGATACATTCGCACATCCGACCAGCGCCAGATTTGCGCCCTGCCCCACCCCGACCATCGCCACCGGCGCACCGGGCGCTGTCCGCCCCAGCACCGCGAGATTGTTAACCATCATCTGCACATCCTCCGCTGCCAGCTCCCAATCGACCTCGCCACCCGTAGAACCATAGCCGCGAATGTCTGGCACGATGACATGATAGCCGCGCGTTTGCAACTGGCTGGCGAAGGCATCCCAGCTTGAGCCGGTTTCGTTATCGTCGTGGAAAAGGAAAATTACGGGCGAGGTATTGGTCAGGCCGCCGTAATAATCCAGCATCAACAACTGGCTGTCGTTGGCGAAAATCTGCACCGGCACGGATGGTGAGGTTGGCAAAGGTCGAATGGTCGGGTTTTCTGACAATTCGCCTTCAGCAGCCAGCGCCGCCTGGGTTGGATTATTTCTGCCCAGAAATGAGTTGGTTGGCTCGCCAACGACGAAGGGCAGGACAGTATCGCTCGGTCGGAGGCTGGGGGCGAGGTCCAGTTCCTCCTCGGCTTCTTCTTCGGGAGGCGCACACGCCGCCAGCAGGACCAGCATAATCAGCAAAATTCGCATCACGGAACTCCCTTAAGCTTGTGATGGTTTCCGTTTGAAATTCTATCTATAAAGCGTTATTGTTGTAGGCAACGTTTTGGCGGCGATACTTGTACCCGCTTGTTGACTTGCTTATCTGTGCTTTTCTCTATATACTTTGGCTGGAAAGTTGCGCGGACTCACCAGTTCTGACTGGACAGTAATTTGATAACAGGACCTCACACCGATTGGAGGAACAGGCACGATGCCACCCGAAAAGAGCGGCTTTTATTACCCTAACAAATTTGCTCTTATTTACTTGAATGCCATGGAAGAGATCATGGGCGTCAACGGTCTGAATGCCATTCTCAACCTCGCCGGATTACAGGAGTACATCGGTAACTACCCACCTGATAATCTGGACAAAGAGTTTGATTTCTCCTACTACACGGCCTTGCAGACCGCTCTGGAGG
>JAKEEQ010000259.1 GCA_022616515.1 Chloroflexota bacterium
GGGCAGCAGTTGGTGAATGTGATAACCCAGGCGCTGGATGGCCTGTTGTTCCTCACCGTGAATGATGTAGGTCTTGCTCAGTTCGCCGTAGAGCGGCTGGTTGATGGCGGTGTGTAACAGCATGCAGTGTACCAGGCCGTAAGCGATCTTCTTGCGATGAACCTCGAAGGTCTTCGGCCCGGCTGGATTGAGGTAGATGGTGCGGCCCCGCGGTGGATTGAGATAACACAGGCGGCCCTTGCTAACCAGCTTGCCACAGATCGTCTTGATCGTCTCAACTGGTCCGGCCATATCCAGATAAACCAGTGTGTCATCGGCCAGCGCCACGCCAAAGCAGAACGCTTCGCCATTTTCAGTGATCGATCCCACGTATTCACGATTGATGGTATACATAACGGCATCCCCTTTAAAGCAAAAACGCGCCGCTCTCCGCCCGGGAGAACGACGCATTGTCAGAATAAAATAAGGTGTAAGTACCACAGTCCTATCCAGTGACGCCTGAGCGTGACCCATCTGTTGCCAGATAGATATTCAGCGGCCTGTCCGGCCCATCCTGTATACGGGATGGAGCTCACGACGATGGATAGTCGCACGAGACGGATTTCTCGTGGTGGGGATGGCAAATCCGGTCAGAGCACCCGACCGTAGGGGGAACGCGCCGCAGTTACGACGGGCAGTTTTACAGGCGGGCCTTTCGACCCTGACCGGCCTTGACGTATCAGCCCGTATCGGGTGGTGACAGGATCTGCATTTGTTAATGTGCTCGCGGAAGCGATTTCATCTGCACATCTTTGAGCAGCGTCCCAAGCGCAGGCTGTCGTCGTCAGACCGGCTTTAGCCGCAGCCCGCAGGGCTGGACAGCCCCGCTGACGCTGCTATGGTGCGATGAAATGAAATCGCCCGCGAGGCACATACCGGCAGATCAGTGATCCGATAACGACTGATCGAGGTGGGTTTGGGAATGGCTGGATCTGCCCTTGACCAAAAGCGTGTCGTCGTCCAACCACGTGGCTCGTTCGCCAGATTTCACCACTTTCACCAGTACATCACCAATCTGAAATAATCGCTTGACAGTTTGCACGGCGCTCTTGTCATTACTCATTTTTTTTCCTTTCGTGACCGCCTTACCCTACCAGCGAGTCGGGGGTCAATTCCAGCAAACATGGAATCTTCCATCATGGAATTTTACGTGTTTGAGCCACTTCCGGGAGATTTTCGGGTATAGTGTGTGGCAAATCGTTATCACCCAAGGAGTCAGGTATGGCAAAAAAGAAAGAGCGTCCCGTCCTCACGCCCGGTTGGGTGATCTATTTACGCACCAGTGATGAAGAGGCGCAGGCACCCGAACGCTCCCAGGCCAGCCAGCGGCGGCTGATTGTCGAGCGGCTGGTGAGTGAGTCGGATGTACCGATTATTGCCGAATATAGGGATACCTTCACGGGCCGGGCATCTGACCGTAAGGAGTATCAGCAGCTCCTGGCGGATGCTAGGCTCGGTAAATTCTCGCACGTCGGTGTCGCCTTTGTAGATCGCTTTGGTCGCAACGATGTGGAGGGCATTCGGGCCTTTGACGAGCTGGTCAAACTGGGCATTACGGTGCGGGTGGCAACCTATCCTAATCTCGACCCGGCGACGTCGGACGGACGCATGATCGTGGGCATGCTCTTTACGTTCGCCCGCTTTGAGTCGGATCGGATTGGCGAGCGCTGTCGCGAAGGCATGCGTACCAAGCTGCTGGACGGTGGCTGGTCCTGGCGCGCACCCGATGGCTATGTCAACAGGGAAATGAAGTCCAATCTGGGCAATCACGCGGATAGACTTCAGAATGCCCGCTACAAACGTTGGATTGAACCGCATCCCCAGCAAGCACAGGTCTGGCGTGAGGCGTGGGATCTGCTGCTGAAAGAACAAAAGACGTTGGAAGAAATCTGTGAAATCCTGCATGGGCGGGGCTATACCCTGCGCAGTGGCAGTCCCTTTGTGTATGTCACTGCATCGGGTCGGCGCAAGGCGCGTACCAATGCTTTATCGCGGGCGTTTCATAACTGGTTCTATGCAGGCTGGGTGGTGATTGACACCGACTGGGTGCGGATTCCACCCAAAGAAGTGCGCGGTAACTGGGAACCGCTGGTCAGTACCGAGGAGTTTGAAGTGGGGCTGAGCATTCTGGAGGATCGAAAAAAAAATAGAAATCCCAAACATAAACATTTTTATCTGTTACAGGGTCGCCTCTATCTTCAGCGTGAGGATGGCAAACCGGTCAAACTCACCTGCTCCACGCCCAATACGCGGCGCAAGGGTGGAGGCACTGCCTACTACTGCATTCCCAGCAGCAGCACCAATTTCCTGTGTGCCGAGATAGATGCGCAGATCCCGTCGTGGCTGAAGCGCATCCAGGTGGATGAGGACGAGATTCCGGCGCTGCAAGACGCCTATCTGACCCAGTTAGAGAGTCGCTTGGGGCGACCCGATGTGCAGCAGCAGAAAGCAATGGAAGCGGCGCTAAAGAACATAAACGATGAAGAAATGAGGACGGCTCGTTTGTATGGCGCGGGTCGGATCACGGACGAGATCTGGGATACGTTGTGGCGCGAGTGGAACGACCGGCGGGTCGCTATCAAACAATCTCTGCAAGCCCTCAATACAAAATATGATGCTTATGTGGAAGATTTGAGTGCCGCACTGACCCTTATTGCAAAACTTGGTATACTTTATAAGAGACTTGACCAGCACGATCAACAAAAAGTGCTGCGACTTGTGGTCAATCGGGTCGTGATCGACTCGACGGGTACCATCATCCAGATGGATCTGCGTCCACCGTTTACCTATCTTCATGCACTGCGTCATGGGGGAGAAAATGGTCGTGGTAATAGTGCTGATCAGGGGAAAATAAAAACAAGCAGTGTTGACACTGCTTGTTCGATCTACACCTCATTAGGTGCCCCCAAGGGGGTTCGAACCCCTGTTTCAGCCTTGAAAGGGCCGCGTCCTGGTCCTCTAGACGATGGGGGCATTTCCAAAGCACACGAAGTGTATCATGCGACGCTCGAGCTAGTCAATAGAAAATAAGTATTTCTTGACAATATCATCGAAACACCAATCCGATTCCACTCAAACCAACACATAGAGTGCCAAGAATAAGCAACATAATACCTACCACGATGATTTGAGCATCCCACTGAACATTGCGTTCGTAATGTTCAGGAATAACGCCATCCACTGAGCGTCCCTGATTCCAGATAACATCCTGTGCAAAAATAAACATTAAGCCACTACTCAGCAGTATCAACCCCGGCACACTAAAACATGCTAACCCTACTATTCTTGCCATAATTTATCCACTGACGATAATTACAATTCCGATAACGACAAGAAGTCCATAAACAATGCGGCCAAATTGTTCAGTGGCAATGTGCTTGTTAAGAGTTCCTCCCATCCAAATCGCCAGAAACACAATAGGAAGTACGTAGGCATATAATAAAACCACATCTCTGGTCCATAAACCAGCAAAGCCATGTCCTAGCAGTATCATAAACCCGGTGGGAAAAAAGTACGTTTGTAACGTAGCCCTGAACAGGATGGGCGGCCAGCGACGTATCGATCCATATATCACGACGGGAGGGCCGTTGGTATTGTATGCACCGCCCAGAATCCCGGCGACAAATCCAAACATGAAAGCAAAGCGTTCATCGTTCAATTCAGGAAGTTTCGGTGTATACAAGTTGTACAGACCGAACAGGACAAGCACCATACCCAGTATGGACTTAACAATTGTATCTGGTATGTTCGTCAGCAAAAACAGGCCAACTGGAATACCTGCCAGCGAACCAATAATTAATCGCCATGCTATTCGAATATCCACCTGATGCCAATTACTCCGTAATATCGTCACTGCTATTGTGGTCGCGACGAATGCGATCAGTGGAGTTGCAGCCTCAATGCCAACTACAATAGTCAATAAGGGCATACCCAGCAAACCATCGCCAAAACCCAGCGTAGATCGCGTCAGTGTCGATATAAAAATAATAGCGGCCACGATTGTGATTGTTGAGAAGTCCAATATCTGATAACCGGTCCCTAGATCAAGGCTTTTGCAAAGTCAGTAAAGTTAGAAAAAAAAGAAACCAGGGGATAAACTGAGGTTGTTCAAGCCAAATTTAGCCCGGGGTTTCCTGAGATGAATAAATCGCCAGAAACTTAGAATGCTGGCTTCAAGGGGACTCAGGGTCACGTTCAATACCAGCACCCCGGCAACCAGCGCATAGTTGCGAAATTCATCAAGCAAACGGCTCTCTCCGTCAATCAGCTATGCGCTTCCCTGTCCATTAATGGCATTGTGGAGGGCGACCTGCAATTGATCGAGTTCGGTATCGCGCCCAAACTGATAACTTCATGAATTATGGTAAGAGGATCGTTCACAGGAACATCCTTGCTGAGGCTGGATTTATCAACAAAAGAAGTATGACCTGAGAGTGACCAGAGCGCAATTAAATTCAGTAACCGGGATGCGTTTTCGTCTCTTCGCAAAAGCGGAACTTTGGCGATTGTCTGACAACATCAGACTACGCACTAACCGCTGGTCCGAGACCTGAGCCAGCTCTTCGACAAATGCCTGTAGCTCTGCAAATGCAATTGTGAAATCCTGCTTTCTCTGGCATGACTATCCATTCAAAAGACCTCTTTTCGACTGTAGGTTTGTCACCTTTCAGTCTACTCAAAGGTCTTTTTTTTAGCCATTGGTCATCCTTCGTATAATTCGGGATGACTAATGTTTGCTGCTACTTGTTAACTCAGCGCATCGTAGCCTGGACCAGCCGCAAAGAAATCGTAGTTGGGCTGGATATCTTCCGTAAGGTCTACCACCTCGCCGCCTTCTGCCGCCCAGAGAGCACCTTCAAAAGGCTTATATTCCTGACCGGGTTTCATCTCATAGGCGTCGGGGGTTTCTTCTTCGGTGAAGATTGCTTCAAATGGGCATTCGGGAATGCAGGCACCGCAGTCAATGCAGGTGTCCGGGTCAATGAAGTACCAGGGCCATTCGGCTTCTGGAATACCGGGCACAATGCATTCAACGGGGCAAACTTCTACACATGCACCGTCGCGTAAGCACAGGCCCGTGATAATATGGGTCATTGGAGCACACTCCTGATAACTGTACTAAATACCGTGATTTCACTACTCACTTGCCCTTAATATAGCAAATTGGGGGGTTTAGTCAACATTCAAGGGGAATTATCCAATCATAAGATAAATAAAGGGCGCAGATGAAATTCCGCACCCTTTAATAACATTCTTATGGTAGAGACTACCGGGCGTTGTTGTAGTTTTCTGCCACGGCATTCCAATTTACCACATTCCACCAGGCGTCAATGTAATCCGGACGTTTATTCTGATACTTCAGATAATAGGCATGTTCCCAGACATCGAGTCCAAGAATGGGCGTTTGGCCCTCCATATACGGTGAGTCCTGATTGGGTGTTGAGGTGATTTCGAGGTTGCCATTGTTGATGACAAGCCAGGCCCAACCAGACCCAAACCTCCCGGTTGCTGCATCCTTGAACTTGCTCTTGAAGTCATCAAAGCTGCCGAAGCTGGAATTGATAGCGTTCGCCAGCTCTCCACCCGGTTGACCACCACCATTGGGACTCATGATGGTCCAGAACAGGCTGTGGTTGGCATGACCACCGCCGTTGTTGCGCACAGCAGTTTTGATGGAGTCCGGCACGCTGTCAATGCCACGCAGCAGGTTTTCAATAGACTTTGAGGCCAGATCCGGATGGCCTTCCAGAGCTTTATTCACGTTGGTGACGTAGCCATTGTGATGGCGGTCGTGATGGATTTCCATGGTGCGTGCGTCGATGTGGGGTTCGAGTGCATCATTCGCATAAGGCAGGGGTGGAAGTTCGTATGCCATGTGGTTTCCTTTCCGATAAGTCTAAAAATTCAGCAGGGTTAATATAACACGCAGCTAATAGCCCGTCGAGTTGTACGAACGTACAGGCCAGATAATCTAACACAATTCTTATATCGAAAGGCATGGAAATCTTCTTCCCCCAGCGGTTGGCGGAATAGCACTTTTTGTGATAGCCGATGAATTGTGACGTTTACGGGCGGGGCGTCCCGGTGTGAACGCCCCGCCGGGGCCTCTTGTAAAATGAGGGATCGCCATTGAGCAGCGATTTTATAAGGACAAATCGCTGAGGTTAATGAGTATAGCGTTCGAGAATTGCGAAAAAGCGATAAATGTCGATTGGCTTTTCGATAAAAACATCGCAGCCAGCTTCTAAACATTCGGACTTTTTATCCGAAAACGCAGAGGTCATTACAATAGGCAGGGCATGACCCTGTTCCCGAAGGATTTTCACAAGCTGAAGCCCATTAAGAGAGCCTTCCAGCAGGTAGTCGATCACGATGAGGTTGGGTTGATCGACGGCGAAATTTTCCAGCGCACGTTCGGCGGAACGGTAGCTAATGAGGTGATGATCGTTTCGAGTGGCAAGACGACGCATCAATGAAATGTTGGTTTCGTTGTCTTCGATGCACAGAATCTTCAAGGCGCTCATCCCTTTACAACCGAATTGCTATTCAATTCATCATACCCGATTTTGGGAGCGCTTCCAAAAATCTTATCAAACTCTTACAAATGGCTTGAATAAAAGGAAAATTTACATTATTGAGTTAATCAAAAAATGTGTGAATCTGACATGCATTTGCCAGATTCTATTTACGAATTGTTCGTCAGCCCACGACCCAAACCCTCAGTCGCGTGAAAGATCGATGGAAGGCAGTAACATTGACAATCAGATGTACCCATGTGACAGTACCGGGCGTCACATTAAGCACACCGCAGCCCATTGCGGAACTGGAGTCGAACCAGTAAACCCATTTAGGACCAGTTCCATCCGCCCCTTTCACAACAACCTACACCAGACGATACTATTCAATCAGATCAGTTGTCCAGTTGAGTTCCTGAATACGGGTATCCAAATCGCGGTACTCAACAGCAATTTGATCTGCCGCTTTATGAATTTCCGCAACATCTACTGCTCGTGTAAACTTGATTTGAGAGTAGTAGTGCTGCTGCCCGGTCATACCAGCGTCGGCAATTTCCCGGTAGATGTTCTGCCGCATTCGCAGAACGTCCCGTGTGGCGAGTGCATCAGCCAGAGACATGCCGGATTCAAACTCGGTTTCGTTGTTGGTCCGGTTAATTTTGCGAATCAGGTCTTCGAGTTCCGTAGAAAGCTGGTCAACTTCAGCCAGCAGTGCTCTTACGTCTTCGGCTGGTGTTTCGCCTTCCTGAACGCGAGCGTTAAGTCGCATCCGGTTACGAAGTTCGTTGATTCGAGTATTGTAATTTGCTCGTATGATCAGAGCCTGTGCTAGTTTCATAGCTTTACCATTTTGAACTGTTATGAACCGTAAAAATATTATAATAATTTTTAAAACACTTTGTCAAGCATCGGGACTTCGATAAACAAATATTCCAATCGCTTTATGTACTGTTTTGAGAAAGCTCTGCGGGAAAACTCGGAGAGAACGACTGTCACGCACTGAAAGGTCTGGCGAGTGTTTTCGATTTCTGGGATGGCCTGAATGGAGATGTACGAGCCTCAACATGGTGACTATATGCAGGATGAAGTTGGCAGCCCGACGTTGACTGAAGTGGTGAGGGGCTATATCCGGGCAGCCGTGAGGCATATCGCGTCCGGCAAGCAAATCACTGTTGAAGAAAACGCCTGCCGGATTGGTGGAAAGACTGAGTGCCGTTTTGTGGCGCGGTGGCCGGATTAGTAGAGAGCCTTCATCTGGGCGGCGCGGGGGTCGTGCAGCATTTCATAGAGTTTATGGGCCTGTTTGTAATACTCCTGCGCGGTATCCAGTTCTTCGCGTTGAGTGTAAATGTCCCCCAACACATGCAGTGCATCGGCCTGTCCTCGCTTAAACGGAATCTTACGGGCGGCAGTCTCCGCTTCAACAGCCAGTGCTTCGGCCTGCTCAGAACGTCCGGCACTCAGGTGATGTGCTGCCAGCCGGGACTTAATCAGGATTTCTGTTTCGAGGTCCTGAACGTTGGTGCTGTGGACCAGCGCTTCTTTCAGAAGTCGCTCGGCTTCTGCGAGTTCGTCCTTGTCAAGAAAGACCAGTGCATAGTTTGCCTTGATGATGCCCTTCCAGCGTTCTGAATCAGCCTTTACAATCAGATTCATGGCCTGATTAAACAGGTTATTGGCGGTCGCCAATTCAGACTTCATGTAGTAGGCATAGGCCAGATTATTGGTTTGAATAGCCTGCATCAAAATATTGCTCTGGTCGCGGCTGATACCGATAGCCCGCTCAATGGTAGCGATGCCGGTTTCATATTGTCCCGTCAAAATGTAAAACCAGCCGAAATTGCCGAGGCGCAAACTCTGTGCCTGCGGGTCGTTGAGGTCCTGAGCAAGCTCAATGGACTTCTCATAAAATGATTGGGCAGTGGGGAGGTCGCCGGTTTCGGTATAAAGATTGGCGGCATTCGACATCACCAGACCGTGCGTAACACGATCTTCAATGCTGCTTAACAACAGTGATGCCTTTTCAAAATCGGTCAACGCTCCGCTGAAATCACCATTGAGACGGCGAACGTTGCCCATATCGCACAGCAAGCGGGCGGTATTGGTCTTCTCACCCGCGTTTTCATAAAGAGTCAGGGCTTCTTTGTAGTATTCGAGAGCCTTTTCGCGCTCATTGTTGTTCTCATAAATGCGCCCAAATAACTGGAGAGCTTCGGCTTCTTCGCGCATATTGCCGGATTGGCGGGCTAGTTCCAGGACTCTGGCAAAGGTCTCGTTGGCCGCGTCCGCTTCTCCGAGGCTTTGCAGTGTTCTCCCCAGCGCCAGCAGCAGTTGGACATACTCGCGCTGGTCATCCAGTGTTCCGTTCTCGTAATGGACGAGGGCATCCTTAATTTGCTGGCGAGCTTTCTCAAATTGACCCTGACCATGCAATGAAATGCCCATGTAGCCAATCGCTTTGCCGACGGCGGCCTCGTCTCCAAGGTCTTTGGCGTGCATGTAAGCACGTTCGGCTTCGGTAAAGCCGTTATCAAAATTGCCTGTTTTGACGTAGATATTCGCCAGATTGAGGGCGATTTCGAGAAAGACATACTTGGATTGAAAGCCTATGTGTTGGCCCAATTCTTGAGCCTGTACAAAAAATTGCAGCGCTTCACGATAATTACCTTCATCAAGTTCAATTCGCCCCAGCGCAATAAACCAGCGGCTGGCTAATTTCATCTGGGCGGTGCGCTGGCTTGCCATCAATGCCTGCCGTAGATACGATTTGGCCGTGTGTCTTTCTTCGGTCAAAAAGGCCGTTTCGCCGATTTTTCCCAATACTGATGCTTCAAGGTGCAGGTGTTGGGGGTGTTTGCGTACTATGCTGAGGGCGTCCTTGAGTAAATGAAGGGCATAAGATGGATTATTCTGTTCGCGAAAATCACGAGCCAGCGATTCGAGGGCGCTGACTAACGACGGAATATCATTAGCGGAGCGGGCGCGTTCAACGGCCTGCTCATGATAGCGCTGGGCATTGGCCCAATCACCACGTGATACAGATAATTCACCAAGATTATTGAGACTGCGGGAAATGAGGGCGCGATTATCGAGATGATTGGCAAGATTAAGAGCCTGGCGCAGGTAGATTTCGGCTTCGTCAAAATTTTTCATTTTTGTGTAAGCATTGCCGATGCCGCTCAGAAAAAATTGCTCTGCTCGTGAATTGCCGTGCTTCTGGGCAAATTGAACTCCTTGCTGGTAGGTTTGCAGTGCCTCTTGATAATGTCCAAGCTCAATCAAGCGAGTGCCTTCATCAAGGAGGCGATTGAACTCATCCTGAACCGGATCGTTGGGGGGTGTTGGGGGTGTTGTGCCGAATAATTGAGAAAACAGTTTTTGCATTGCTTCTTCCTGTATTTGACCGCCCCAATGATAACACTAAATCTGCTTCCATAGCAGGGGGACCAGCATTTCATCTTCCATCAAGCCGCCATGACGACTGCGCGGCGTGTTTTTGCGCGATTGATCATTGGTAGACCAGCCCTGTCGGATGACCAACACAATATCACCAATCCGAAATTTGGCTTCCGGGTGGGTCATATGATTGCCGAAGAGACCAGATTCCAACGACTGCAAGCCATCAAACCATGTCAGGCAGTCCGCAAAGTGATTTTCTATTGTGTCAATCACTTGCTGTCTGCTCCCCTCGCGCAGGTAAAGGTAATTCAGACGGCCCGTGCCGCCTGTGCTCATGCGCATGGCTTCGTAGATGGGCCGCGCTTTTTCGTCGAGATGAAGCTGAAGGTTGTGGTGAATATCGCGATGCCCATGATCGGCGGCGAACAGGATCAGGGTCTTACCGTCCTGCACCGCCGGATTGGATACAATGCGCTGCAAGTGGGTGAGTTGGGTGCGGATTTCGGACTGAAGATAATGTGTCCGTGAGCCGTGTAAATGTGAGAGGGTATCGACATTATCGAGATAGGCGTGCAGATAGCAGTGCTGTCCGGCGGTTGATTCGAGGAGTTCTTCGAGCAGTATCCAGAAATCGGCTCCCCCGCCATGAACGGTTGTATGAGTCACGCCGCGATGCATGATGCGCGAAAGCCCGGTTCCCAGCAAGTTGCGATGAGTCAAAAGATGGGTAGGGACGGCCACCTCAGCCAGCACTTCGCTGATGGTGGGTACTGGTAAGAAGGTGGCAGGATCAAATCCCCAATCAAAGATAACGCCTCGATTATGTTCACCGCCGACCGGCACAAAATGTAACAGCTTGACCAACATCGACACTTCGCGCAAAAATGCTTGGCTTCCCAACATACCATGCGTACCGGGGGGTGTACCTGTCCAGAAGGTGGGTAATGCCGCAGTCGTGGTGCTGGGGACGCACGAGGTTAAGGGAACCGAGCCACGCTCGTCGGACAGGAAGGCAACGGCATCTCGTATCTCGTCGTCCTCTGCGATAAGCTGCTGTAACCAGTTGTAGCCAAGTCCATCGCTAACAAACAATAGAATCCGTTCAACCTGTGGCAGAACGTTGTCCCAGACGAGGTTATCCAGCGGGCTGGATGTCAGGTTATTTGCCCCCAACAATTGGGCAATGCTCCGGGTGATGTTGTGAATAGATAGACCGTTGTAGTAAGGGAAAATAACTTCGTGCGACCACTCGACGCTCACATCAAAAAGCCGGTGGTCGCGGATGCGTTTTTCAATTGTGTAGGCTTGTTTCAAAAAGAGACTTCCTCAAGTTACCACCGGATGGTGCGGGGTGCACCTGTTGTCGACGTAATATTGCGGGTAGCGCCGTCTGTCTGCACAATCCATACCTCCCTTGTGCCACCGTTGTTGGTGATCAGCAGGATTGCATTCCGCGCCCGGTTCCATTCCCAGGACTCAATTGTACCGGGAACCTCACCAGACACAACACTGGCCTGTCCGCCAATGGGCATGATAAACAAACGATGAGGGCCAGCGGCTCCGGGACCGCCGAGAAAGGCTAGTTGCCCGTTTGAGAGTTCGGTTGCCGCTGCGGTGTAGCTGACCCCGGCGGAGCTAAAATCATACTGGACAAAGGTCTGTTCCGCATCGAGATTGACACGACCCAGCACGGAAGGACCACCCCCATCAATTGGGCCACTGACAATAACGGATGTGCCGTTGGGGGACCATGTGGAGTAGGGATAGGGATGGTAGCGGTAATCCGTGTTGGCTGCCCATGTTACGGGCAAGAATGTCAATCCGGCGGGCTGCCCCGCTCCATTTACGATGCGAATGAGTACGACGGAGCTATCCGGCGAAAATAACACAGTACCCGCCCGGCGATCAGTGTCGCGGAAAATCTGTTGGGAGGTGTTGGCTGACATATTGAACACCCACACGCCATTATCCACCTCTGCTTCGGGATTGCGATAGGTGAAGGCGACTCGACCACCGGAAGGCGCGTAATCAATGTAATCCACCCGTCCCTTCAGGCCAAACTCGCTGGCCGGGGAGATGGTGAGCAGAACACCCCCCACGTACAGATTGTTGTCAAAAGCCTGAAAGGCAAGCTGCCCCTGTGGTCCAACGTCAAATACACGACCTGTTGCCAATTGTTCGCCGTTAGCACGTTGAATGTTGCCGTCGGCATCGCGCAAAATGATTTCGCTGGCTTCGGGAACCGGCCCGCCCGAAAAAACGCCGCTGCCACCTGTGCTGCCGAACGGTGTTGAGGAGACTGGAATAGGCAGGAAGGTTGGTGTCGGGAAGCCGGGTGGAC
>JAKEEQ010000260.1 GCA_022616515.1 Chloroflexota bacterium
CAGACCGGTGTCGCTACACCTGCTTTGAGCAGTTTACGTGCCCGTGCTGGTGTCGTTGGCGTTAGCGGCCTGCCTTCGTTGTTTAGTACAAATACAGTATGCTTTGCCGACATTCGGCCTTTCCTTTCAGAAAGTATGCTCTCTTCGACGTGGCACTCAAGGCTTAGTTCATCGAACATGGCATTCAAGGGGTCTGCCGTAGTGCCTGGAACTAGAGAAGTATCCCAGGGTACTTGTAGCCTCAAGCGCGGCTGCACATGCTTGTGCCGTCTAGTCAGGACTTGCGTTGCTACCCTCATTGCAGAGCTACCCTGCTTTAGTGGCGAGTTCCTGACCTATTACTCCTAATCATTTATGATATGCGACATGGTGGTAACACTTTGACTGATGTGGTAATTTATATGGCGGACGGGAGTCGCTTATTGAGCCATTTCGTAGGGACAGCATATATACTGTCCGTCAAAATAAAATTGCTCATCAGTCAATATGTCACCCCTATCTGCGACGTATTATACAGACCTTTACTAGATATACTGAGACTGATTTCCAGCAGTTCATTGCATACGCTAAATATCTACCAACAGCGATACATTGAGCGTGTAGGCAATATAAAGGGCGTGTAGCGTGTGTTTGAAATCTAGAACGCTGTGGTCATCGTCCGGGGCAAACTTCAGAAGGAGAGGCAGTTCACTAGCGGTTTTATCAGCATCGGTCGAAACTGCGTTGCCGTTCACCAGCCAGAAAATGTCATCCGCCGTCAAATCATCGCGCGGGATGACGTTGAAAAACAGGAGTAGCATAGCAGCATGTCCGGGCTGGATATGCCCCACCATGAACATCATCTCAAACAACATATCCGTGGTCACAATCAAATCCTGATCAACATAGGGCCGCCCCAATGACTCGTCGCTTTCAAAGTAAATGCCGGGCTGCTGGCGTAACTGGCGGGCGGTTTCCCCATCATACCCGTATTCGTCAATCCCGCGTTGTAATAGCTGAAGCAGCGGCGAGTCGCCCTCTGGTAGTTGGCGCAATAACCAGATTTCGCCTGCCTCGCTGATCGGGTAATTGATGGTGGTGATACAGCCGAATGATCGATTAACGCGATTGGCCGGACATCCGATGCAGTGAGGGGCAACTTCATCCAATTCCTTCGCCGATTCCAGTGCCTCGCTGACGATAATCGTCTCGGTGGTTGTTGCGCCGTCTGCATCGCGCCGCGTCACCTCAAAGCCAATTTCGGTGGTGGGTCTCAAATCGCCCTGATCGCGATAAATTTGGATAACTGCCTCGGCCCGGTCCTGCATCTTCAAGCGTTCAAGGATACCTTCCGTAGTCAGGACATCTTTGGGAATACAGGGAAAATTAATGACGGTATCAATGCCCATTCGACTCTCCCACTGGTAGTGTTACCGTAAATATTGTACCTGCCCCCGGTGTACTTACCACTGTGATTGTCCCGTTGTGTCGTTCAATGATGGCTCTGGTAATTGCCAATCCCAATCCAGTCCCATTTGCTTCTACCTGCCGTGCAGCACTCGTTCTATAGAAACGCTCAAATATATCCGCCAGATGCGCTTCCTCTATACCAATGCCGGTGTCTTCAATCTGAAAGACGACACTGCCACTTCCCCTGCTGAGGCGCACATACAAATTACCGCCATCTTTATTATATCGAACGCCGTTATCTATCAAGTTGCTGAATGCCCGGCGCAGTTCCAATGAAATGCCCCGCACCGTAACACCGGTAGAGCCAACTTCGGGCAGAATCTTGATGCGCTTGGCCTCAGCAGCAACCGAAGCGATGGTTATGGCATCCAGCAGCAGCTCGCGCAGGTCCACTAACTCCCATTCGGAGGTGGTAGTTGATTCCAAACGAGAAAGTGTCAGCATATCATCTACCAGCGCGGCCAATTGAATGGTCTGGCGCTGCACGTCATTCATGTACTGTTGGCGTTTGTGAGAATCTTTTTCTTTCTCAAGCAGGTAAAGCTTCATATTGATGGCGGACAGCGGGTTGCGCATATCGTGGGACGCTTCGCTGATAAAGTTGCGCAGGGTGCTGACTTTGCGCTGGGCTGCCACAAGTTCAAATTTGTGCTCCTCCAGTGCCTTCTGATGACTGATGTCCATCGCAATCCCCACCACGCGATTCACATTACCCTGTTCGTCGGGGACTGGAAACGCCCGCGCCCGTACCCAACGGATGTCGTCTTTGACCTGTATTCGAAATTCCTCGTCAAAGCTGCCATCGGCTTGACTGCGCAGTGCCGCAAAGACTCGTGAACGGTCATCCTCATGCACCATATTTATCCACAGGTCAGGATCACGATAAATACTTTCCCGGTCGAGACCCCATAGTGTCTCAAATGTCTTGCTCACGTACAAGATTCTTTTGTTCTCAGGATCGCTGATCCAGAAAGCGTCATTCATCTGGTCGGTTAGATGTTCATACTGGGAACGAACGGTTTCGAGTTCGGCGGTGGAACGGGCCAATTCACGCTCGATCCGGCTGTAAGTTCCAAACAGAATTTCAAACGCCGGGCGGTTCTCCAGCGTCTGGAAAGATGGCATGTTGATGATAACGCGCTGCATATAAATGGACAGCGGTATCCACAGCAAAACGCTGCTCACCGCGCCACCAATCAGACTTCCCGGAATAAAATCAATAAACTCCTGAAAATTTGTTGAGCCAAGTGACCAGAAGACCATCACATTCAGCATCATCGTTGCGAAGAGGGTAACTCCTGCCGCCGCCCAATAAGGGATAACCCGGTTGCGCAGCCACTGGTAAATAATGGCAATCGCATATAAATCGACCATGAAGGCCACTGTGGAGGCGATGAAGGTTCTCAGGTCAGGGTTGAGAATCACATCATCGGGTGCGAACCCGCCGAGATTGCCCCCACTTGGTCGGCGTAGATGCCATTGCAGGGCGATGATAAACAGATAACTGAAGACTTCGACGCCAATGATGCTGAAGATGGTGGTTCGCGCTGCGACCGTGCCTTCCGTCAGGTAAATGATGAACACCGCCAGCAGCACGGCGGGGACAACGACATTACCGGCAATCGTAAACTTTAGAGACTCCGTTAGATTGATATAGACTGCCATTGAAGCCGCAAAGCGCAGCAGGCCAATCAAGGTGCCGACCAGCACAATCAGGGGCGTCAGGCCATACCGGACACTCATTGCATGCAGTAAGAAGATAAGCCCACTGAGTGCCCATATTTCCAGCACTACAAAAATAAGGTTAGCCATCCACTAACGCATCCATTCCACTTGCCCCACCCACTTCAGCTTAGCACGAAACGAGCAGTCATGGAATTACCCTCACAGCTCAGCGCGATTATTGATTGTTAGACTTACCTGTTTCTAAAACCATTATGCTGTTTCGGCAGTATATTCAATAGAACGATGTGACATTCAAGGGGGAAGCATGTCCAGACTAATTATTGTCCTTGTATTTGTATTGTTGCTCATCGCACAGCCCGCATCTGCCATGCAGGACGATGACACCGAACTCCGTTTCATCGAGGCCGAAGACCCCGTCGTCCAGCAGCAGGGCGCATGGACCCTCGTCGAAGACACTGACAACGCCAGCGGGGATGGTTATCTCGTCAGCAGCGGTGAACCGGATGACGAACTTGGCTTGCTGTTTGAAGGTACGCAAATTGAGGTCGTTTACCTGACAGGCCCGGATTACGGCACATTTCACATCGAAATAGATAACGAAATCGTGCAAACCATTGATACGGCATCTGATGAGTCACAATTTGGCGTTCGTGCTGTGGTCGAGGATTTGGAGTCCGGCTACCATATCATTCGCGTCATTGCTGAGAATGGGGCAGTTGCGGTAGATGGATTTGAGGTGACAGCAACGGATCCAGAGATTCTAGTCTCACTTTTGCCTGAGCGAACCATCGTTGATGAAGCAGAAATACTAGCTGGATTTGAAACGCAAACCCATATTACGGTTGTAGTAGGCTTTGAAGTCCCAGCAATGCGACCTTACCACGAGTTAACTAATGAAGAAGTACTTGTACAAGAGGACAACGTAGCATTCGTTGCTGAAACCATTGCCGCCGAACTCATTGAATTGGATGCGGACATGCTCCGGCGACGGCAGATGGTTGTTCCTTATATCACGCTTACCGTAGATCGGACAGCATACGAACATCTTTTGACACTTCCCTATGTAACTTACATTGTTCGCCAGACGCTTCTGTTCACGCCGCAACCCGCAGCCGCCATGCAAGGCGATGATACTGAACTGCGTTTCGTCGAAGCCGAAGACCTTATCGTCCAGCAGCAGGGAGCATGGTCCCTCGTTGAGGACACCGACAATGCCAGCGGGGATGGTTATCTCGTCAGCAGCGGCGAACCAAATGACGAACTCGGCTTACTGTTTGAAGGTACGCAGATTGAGGTCGTTCACCTGACCGGGCCAGATTACGGCACATTTCACATCGAAATAGATAACGAAATCGTGCAAACCGTTGATGCCGCCTCCGACGAGCTGCAATTTGGCGTTCGTGCTGTGGTTGAGGATTTAGACTCGGGTTTTCACATCATTCGCGTGATTGCCGACAGCGGGGCTATTGCGGTGGACGGATTTGAGGTTACGCCAACCGATCCAGAGATTCTAGTCTCACTTTTACCTGAGCGAACCATCGTTGATGAAGCAGAAATACTAGCTGGATTTGAAACGCAAACCCATATTACGGTTGTAGTAGGTTTTGAAGTACCAACAATGCGACCTTATGAAGAATTAACCATAGAAGAAGTATCTGTACAACGGAAAAACGTAGTGTTCGTTGCGGACACTATTGCTGCCGAACTAATTGAATTGGATGCACACATGATTCGGCGATCACAGATGGTTGTTCCTTATATCAGCTTTGTTGTGGATCAGGCAGCATACGAGCATCTCTTGACACTGCCCTATGTCACTTATATCGTTCGTCGGACACTTCTGTTTTCACCACAACCCACCACCACCATGCAAAACGATGATACCGAACTCCGCTTCATCGAAGCCGAAGACCCCATCGTCCAGCAGCAAGGCGAGTGGACCCTCATCGAAGACCCCGACAACGCCAGCGGCGAAGGTTATCTTGTCAGCAGCGGTGAACCGGATGACGAACTCGGCCTGCTGTTTGAAGGCACACAAATTGAGGTTATTTACCTCACGAGTGCTAATTACGGCACATTTCACATTGAAGTCGATAACGAAATCGTCCAAACGGTCGATGCCACTTTTGAAGAGCCACAATTTTGGGTGCGGGCTGTGGTCAATGATTTGGCGTCCGGCTACCATATTATTCGCGTGATTGCTCAGGATGGGGTGGTTGCGGTGGATGGGTTTGAAATCATGCCATCGTCACAACCTATCAGCCTGCTTGAACGGACTGAATATCACGACCGATTGTTGACACTCTTTGATAATACCGAAAAGATCATGATTACATTGAGATACCACGTTCCTCCCATGTTCATGCTAGAGACAAGATTAGAAAATGAAACTGAACGCCTCCAACAGCGTGCAAACAATGCGCTGGTAAGAGACACGCTCCTGCAAGAATTGTCAGAGTATGACATTGAGATCATATCCAATATTGAAAATGAATTGTCTCTCATCCTTCCGTCAATAACCCTTCTGGTCGACAAACCCGCCTACAGACATTTACTAGAAGTGCCATATATCACCTTTATTCGCCGTAACTAACCCTTCCACCGTGCCCGGAAATTGTCACTCCCCGCTGACTTCGAGTACAATACGCAAAAATTGAGAAGAAACTTCCATCTATGATGTGGGAACTTGTTCACTCCGAACTTAATCTATATTTTTATACCTGTTCCGTCCATCATGGCGCGGAAAAAAGTATGCCCATCCTGATGCTGCACAGCACCCTCGCCAGCCACGAATCATGGAGCCAGATGGCGGCTTATTTATGCGAGGCCGGGGCATCCGAAATCTACGCGGTGGACATCACTGAGTTTCAGGTTGAATCTCCCAACGCCAAATTGACCCTGTCCTATCTGCGCGAGGTGATCTTCTTTATCCTGCAAAACTATCCATCCTACGAGCAGATGGGGCTGGTCGGATACGGGGCGGGCGGCACACTGGCCTATCGCTACTGGCAAACCTGGGCCGAAGATAAAACACTGGCCTATCTATTCACCATCGCCAGCCCCCATTCCAGCACTTCTTTCCCGCTCTTAGAAGAGCAATCATTCAACGCCTCACGAAATACCGGCCTTGAAACCACCGACCCCATTGACTACAACCGCATCAGTGCCGTGCAGGAACGCAGTTCAACCATCGTCATCAACATGTTTGGCGACGCGGTGGGGGTGGATTTTGACGGTGTTGTGCGCGGTTTACGGCTGCCGGAGGCTGTCAATTTTGTGTTCCCGCTGCGCCATGAGCAGATGAATAAAGATCCGCGTGTGGTGGATATACTGGTCGAATGTTTGCGGGGTGAGCGCTTCATGGTCAAACTAAAATTGGTTGGCATGCAAATGCGCCGCGATGATGGCGATGGACGTTCCGGGCCGGTGGTATTCGACGTTGAAGGTGATCGAATGCCATCCGATGTGGTTTTTCAGCCAATAACCGATAGAATGTATCTATTCGAGGAAGCCGTACCGCCGTTATGCACGTTGTCTTATCCCATTGAAGACGTGTCGGCGAACATTACGCTGCACCTGCGTGATATGAGTACCATGAGTGGGCGGCGGCGGCGCATGTACATCCGCTTACATATTCCGCTGATTCATGGGGACAGCACGGCTCATACCATGCAGGACAGCGAAGGGTCAGATTTGCTGTGGCGCATTGTGTGCAAACAAATGCCCACAGTTCTCGGTGAAGCATGGTACGAAAAATACTCGCAGCAAATCATACGTGGAATTTAATTGATGAAACTTGAAGCACTGGTCGGACATCTTTACATCATAGGCGGGCGCAGCCTCCAGGCCAAGCCACCCGGAACCCTGATTGAATTACCGCCGCGCCGCGCACCGCGCAGCCGTGAAGAGGATACTCTGTTTGTGCTTATCACGGCGGCAGGCCGGAAACAATTGCCCATTGAACTGTATAATGAACTGGCAACATTGGGCGCTGATGCCTATTTTCGCAGCCGGGTTGGTGTGACGGGTGCTTTACGGGATGGCGTTTCTGCGATCAATAAACGCCTGTACAACACCGAATTTCGCGCCGGGGCGGTGCTGCTGGCAAAACGCGCCGATGAAGTTTACGCGGCCCGCTGTGGCACGACTCTGGTTGCCCATCGAGGCAAAAACACCTATGAAACCTTCCCCGGCGATCCCGACCTGCTCAATATCCTCCCGCTTGGTTCGCGCTCCGAACCGACCGTTGAATTTAGCCTGTTCAAGCTCGGTCCCGATGATATATTTGTGATGGGGGATGCGGGTTTTGCCACCGTCACCGACAACGTGCTTCAAGCGTGCATCAACAGAGGCGAAGTGAATCAAGTCCTTGATCAGTTAGAAGCCGTGATCACCAAACAGGCGACCGCAACGATTATTCAATTTGTTTTGCCGGAATCAGAACTCGCCACAGCACAACCGCCCGCCACGCCACAAACGCAAATTCCCCCTGCCGAGCAACCGGTTGTGATACCACGAACCAGCGTTCTGGGCCGTCCTGCTCCCCAGCCCAGTGAAACAGACGTACTGGTTGAAGAACCGCAAGCCGAAAAGAAACCATCCATTCTGGAAATTGCGCAGGTTGTCCCCGAAGTGGATGAAGAGGGCTATCTCAAATATGCTGAAGCACCTACCGGGGTGGATGAGCAAATTGCTGAAGCAGCGGAACCAGCTTCTGAGCCGGAACTAGAGGCTCCCCAGCCTACCCTCAAGCGCGTCGAACCCCGTATCAAAACGACGACATCAGTCAAACCGAAGAAACAGCGCAAGCCTACCGTCATCGCGAAGATGCTGGGTGTTGTTGGGCGCTCAATTAATACTGTGCTGGCTCGATTCTTACCCGAACCCGAAGACGAAATGGGTCGCGAACGCATACCGCTCTCGGTCGGCATTATGATTGCCATTTTTATTCCCGTTGTTATCGCGATTGTCGCCGTTGGATTTAGCATCTCCGATCAGGGTACGACCGTCTTTGAACAACAACGGATGCGGGCGATAGCTGCCTATGATGAGGCCGTAGAATATGCATCCACCGATGCCGCCGACCACAAGACAGCACGAGATTTGTTTATCATCGCCAAAGGCCACGCCGCCGATGCGCTGCGCAACAATCCTGAAGATGATGGACTGATTAATATTTTCCGTCAGTCGCAGCTCAAAATTGACGAATATGACAGGGCCAATCGCATTCAGGTGACGAAACTAACCGACTTCAACGAGAATGCTGATTTGCGCGGCCCTATCATTGCCAATGGCGTTGATCTCTACGTGCTGGACCGCAATCGCAGTCAGGTTTATTTGAATACGCTGAACAGCAACGGTGATTCCATTCTGGGTGATGGCACTGAGACTATTATCCAGCGTGGTCAGGCCATCGGCGAACTTACCGTCTCCAATCTCGTTGACATTGAATGGATGGATCAGGGTGGCACCGGCCAACCGAATGTGGTGGTGGCGCTTGATGAAAACGGGCTGTTGGCTTATTATACGCCGGTTTTCCCACCAGCCCTTGCCATCCAACTGCGCCTGCCACAGGATTGGCGGCGTCCAGTGGCAGTGGCAACATGGAGTGTCAATTTTTATGTGCTGGACGCCGGGGCCAATCAAATCTGGAAGTACGTTCCTGTAAACGCTTATTATACTGCCGCTCCCGAAGAGTATTTTACCGGGGCTGATCGACCTGACCTGTCCACCGCCGTTGATTTTGCCATTGATTTCGATGGGGCGGTTTACATTTTGTTTGCGGATGGGCATATCGAAAAGTTTATCGGCGGTCAACGTGAACGCTTCGAGTTCTACGAAGCCCCCGTTGATGGTATTGGTGAGGCGCGGGCGCTGTATGTCGATAATGATCCCACGTCTTATGCGCTTTATGTTGCGGGGCGCGAAAGCGAAGCGGTCTATCAGGTGTCATTTGGCGGCACCATCAATGCCGGTTATCGCCCTGCTAACCCGCCGCTGGAAGTCTTTGACAGATTGAGCGGCGTATATGTTGACAGCTCACGTGGCTATGCCCTGATCTATGCCCTTTCCGGTAATTCCCTTTATCTTATTTCACCATGATGGGAACCACAGGAACAATTAATCGGCTGTATAATTATTATTAAAGGCAGCTTGAAAAGCGAGGCTTTCCGTGGCAACGATTATTGTGTTAGAGGATGAGCCTGAAATACTGGAAAACCTGGTGTTGATGCTGGAGTTCGCCGGGCATGAAGCTTTAGGGACGCCCAATGGCAAAGAGGGTCTGTCCCTTATCCGCCAACACAAACCGGATGTTGTTGTGAGTGACATCATTATGCCGGAGATGACGGGCTACGAAGTGCTGCATGAAATCAGGAAAGACAATGAGTTGCGTCACTGCAAGGTTCTCTTCGTGAGTGCCCGTACAATGGAAGAAGATATTGAACGTGGTCTCAGCGAAGGAGCCGATGCCTACATTACCAAACCCTTTACCGTAGACGAACTCATCAATGCTGTCGAACGTTTGCTTACAGCATAATCACGTCCAGATCATGTCCAGAGATGACTTTTTCAGCGTGGATGACTTCCGCGAGCAAGCCTTCTTCTGATTGGCCCCAGAATAGTTGATGGGTCAGCACAAGGAGTTTTGGCTGCGCTTGCTGTGCAATCTCGGCCAGTTCAACCGTCGAGGTATGGACTGCCTGATGATACGTTCGCCACTCCACAGGACGCTGCTTTAACCACTCCGCCGAGTACACCTCATGCACCAGAATGTCACATCCTCGCGCTGCCTCAATGAGTGCATCTACCGGGCAAGTGTCGCCGGAGAATACGATGATCCCGTCCGGCGTGATAAACTTAAATCCATACGCCTCCAGACCGCCATGTTTGACTCGAAACGCCTCTATGTGTACATTCTCATCCCGGTAAATTTCACCCGGTGTGAGCCGTTCTACCCGAACAGATAAATCATGATTGATCGGAGCCAACCCATGCCGGTGTTCGCCAACGCCAATCGAATATGCTTCAAGAAGGTGATTCACCAGACTATCTGTGCCCGTTGGGCCATGAATGGTGAGAGTTTTCTTCCGCCCCTCCACCCAGGGCGCAATGATGAAATCTGCCAGTCCTGTAGTGTGATCTGGATGAAGATGTGTCAAAAACAATCTGGTGAGAGAAGCCATCCGCAGCGCATCAACGCCCTTCTCGTGAAATGCCTGCGAGAGTCGTTGGAGCGTGCCCCCCCCGCAATCCACAATGTATGGCACGTCATTCACAATAACGGCATAGCTAGATTGGAAGCGGTCTGGCAAAATGTTTGGAGTACCTGTACCCAGTAAAACCAATGTTGTGGAAGACATGACCCTAGACTCAAGTTACATTCGGATGCTCTACGATTACCATTTTACGCTAAACAGACGCTTGTGGGAGCAGGGCATTTTACGCCTCACAAACGAAGAATTTGTGCGCCCTCTGGACTACTCCATCGGCTCGGTACGCAATCAAATCGTCCATATGATGAGTGTCGATCACCGCTGGTTTGCCCGCTTGATGCAGCAAGATATACCACCCAATTTAGACTACGATGCCTTTCCTGACCGGGATAATGTGCGTAAAGCGTGGGACGCCATCGAAGCAAATATGCAGACCTACCTAAACTCCCTTACAGACCGCGACCTGTCAGAAACCATCACATACATGACATCGCGGCGCGGGCAGGTCGCCAATGAACGATGGCGTATTATGGTCCATGTTATCAATCATGGCACAGATCACCGTGCGCAAACGATGGCGGTGCTGTATATGCTGGGCAAAGCAATCGATCTTGAACAGGATATGATGCTGCTATGGTGGGATGAATAGCGCATGACACTGATACTTGGAATTGAAACTTCCTGTGACGAAACCGCCGCCGCCGTTGTGGAGGATGGGATGTGGCAGCACAGCAACATCATCGCGTCCCAAATTGACCTGCACGCCCAGTATGGGGGCGTGTTCCCGGAGGTTGCTGCACGTGCCCATGTCGAGGTGATTGGGGTGGTGGTCGAAGCCGCCCTCGATGAAGCACGGTTAACCTTGAATGACATTGACGCCATAGCAGTTACACAGGGACCCGGTCTGGTAACTTCACTGCTGGTGGGAATGAATTATGCCAAAGGGCTTGCTCTGGCAACGCGAAAACCGCTGCTGGGAATCAATCACCTCGAAGGACACATTTATTCATTATGGGTCAATGCCGAAAGCCCTATAGAATTTCCGGTCATTAACCTGATTGTCTCTGGCGGACATACTGAATTGCTGCTGATGACCGGGCATGGAGCGTATGAGAAATTGGGCGGAACGATTGATGATGCCGCTGGCGAAGCCTTTGACAAAGTCGGGCGCTTGCTGGAACTGCCGTATCCCGGCGGTCCATCCATTCAAAAGGCCGCCGAGGGTGGCAATCCTACTGCCTACGATTTTCCCCGCGCTTTGATAGATGGCAGTTATGACTTCAGTTTCAGTGGGCTAAAAACGGCAGTCATGCGAGCCGTCCGTCCATCCCAGAAAGGCAAAAAACGCAAAGCAGGCGAGGAAAGTTTGATTGAAGGCGAGATACGGGCAGGGTTGTCCATTCGTGATGTCGCCGCCAGTTTTCAGACCGCTGTGGTAGATGTACTGGTAACGAAGACCATTCAGGCCGCCAGAGAGTATGGCGCAACCGAAATTTTGATGTCGGGCGGTGTCAGCGCAAATAAACTGCTGCGCGAGCAAATGCAGGTTTCGTCGCCGGTCCCCGTGCGCTACCCGGTGTTCCAATTGTGTACTGACAATGCCGCTATGATCGCCACAGCAGGTTACTATCGCTACGAGGGGGGCCAGCGTGATGATTTAGCGCTCGATGTCCGGCCCACCTGGTATCTCGACGAACTCAGTCCGATCAATTCTTGAGTCTTATTGCCCCAACCGTTGATAATCAGAACACATGTTTCTATACTTGTGGGTGGATTGGCTTTAAGGCAAATCTTATAAAGGTTATCTAGCCGATTGAAGTGGTTCGTGCTAGGATGGTTAGAATTTATTCATAAACCGTCGTTAGTCTGTTGGAGAGGCTTCATTTGTTGTGGTGGCCCCGCCCGTTATCTCACTCGCTGACCCACATTTGAAGGCCCGACCATTAAGGACAATGCCACGCCCTTTATCCAGTGGTAGGCAGGCTGTCGACATAGGAGGTTCGAATGTCCTTAGACCTTGCATTTCGACTGATTGGCACAACCCTGATGGCTGGTCTTGGTGCCCGCTTCGGAGTCACTATAGCTGATACCCTCAGTCTCAATAAAGAAGCCAGCACTTTTCTTTTCCTGATTGCTGGCGCTCTGGTTGGAATAACATTGACTCCCTGGATAACAACCCGACCTGCACAAACGGTTCGCAGAGCCATTTTGGATTCGGATGCAGAAACGCTCCTGAGTTCGATGTTGGGTCTGGTGTTTGGGCTGGTTGTTGGTGGTCTTCTAGCGTATCCACTCTCGCTGCTACCAAATCCTGCTGCACAATTTTTCCCGGCGATTTTTGCGGTAGGTTTTGCCTATCTTTTTGTAGGTATTTTTGCACTCCGCACTCGTGAGATTTTTGGTCTGTTTAAGTCATTTAGCAGGGGTTCCGATAGCTCATTTTTCCCGGTGGAGCAGGGTGAAATTTTGCTGGACACCAGCGTCATCATTGATGGTCGCATCCTTGATCTCAGCCAGACCGGGTTTGTAGCGCAAAAACTGGTCATTCCCCAATTTGTCATTCACGAACTCCAGCATATCGCCGACTCCAGTGACACCTTGCGCCGCCAGCGCGGACGGCATGGTCTGGATGTTCTGTCCAAACTCAAACAAGAAAGCCTCGTTCCGGTTGAAATTGACCACGAAATGCCAGCCGAAGGTAACACCGTTGACGAAAAACTGGTTGTGCTGGCAAGTCAGCGCGGGGTCGCTATCATGACCAACGACTACAATCTGAACAAGACTGCCGAGGTGCAAGGTGTATTTGTGTTAAACATCAATGACCTTTCGATGGCACTGCGTCCAGTTTATCTTCCCGGCGAAGTCATCAATTTGCATATCATTCAAGAAGGCAAGGAAGAGTCGCAGGGTGTCGGTTATTTGATCGATGGCACAATGGTCGTTGTGGAAGACGGGCGACGTTATCGTGACCGTACCGTTCCTGTTCGGGTAACGCGCTATATCCTCAGCAGCGCAGGTAAGATGTATTTTGCCCAACCAGCCTTTGATGACTAAGGGGTATCTAAATGGAACGAGAGATCACCCTGCGCTTTCTTGCCGAGCCAACCGATGTTAATTACGGCGGCAAAGTACATGGCGGCGCAGTCATGAAATGGATTGATCAGGCTGGTTACGCCTGTGCGGTGGGCTGGAGTGGGCAGTACTGTGTCACGGCCTATGTCGGGGGGATTCGTTTTCTCAAGCCCATATTTGTCGGCAATATCGTCGAGGTCCATGCCCGTTTGATTTACACCGGACGCAGCAGTATGCACATCGCCGTCGATGTCAGTGCTGGCGATCCTAAAGTCGGCTCTTTTACGAAAACTACCCACTGCGTCATTGTCTTTGTCTCAGTCGACTCCAATGGCAATCCGATTCCTGTCCCGGTCTGGGAACCTCAAACCGATGAAGATCACAACCTGCAAACTTATGCCCAGCGCTTGATGGATTTGCGTAAGGGAATTGAGCAGGAGATGAGCAGCTTTCTATGACCGAATTTGACAATATCTCGCCTCGCCCTGACCAGCCCCGTACCAAAATTGGGAAGGCGTGGTGGAGTCTGGTTCGGTTCGGCTTTCGGCTGTTATATAACGAAATGGCATGGACCTATGATCTGGTTTCACGGGTTGTCAGCATGGGCCAGTGGCGCAACTGGCAGCGTGTCGCCCTGAAGCATTTGAACGCCGAGCCGGGGGCCTTGATACTGGAAGCGGCGCACGGCACGGGTAATTTTCAGTTTGATCTGGCCGCCGCAGGTTATCGACGCATTGCCTTTGATTTCAGCGCACAGATGGGCCGCATCGCCCGGCGCAAATTACAGAAGAATAATCTCCCCGCACCGTTGGTTCGGGCAATGGGCCAGCATCTTCCCTTTCCCGATGCCACATTTGATGCAATAGTCAGTACGTTTCCCACACCATTCATTGTCGAAAAAGAAACACTGCGTGAGACCTACCGCGTTTTAAAACCCGGTGCTCGGCTGGTGATTGTACCCAACGCCGTTTTAACGAGCGGCGGTGCGGCTAAAGATGTCCTTGAAACCGCCTATCGCGTTACCGGACAGCGTGGGGCGTGGGGCGTGGATATTGAAAACCGTTTCGCTCAGGCTGGATTTAATGTGCGTCTGGTTATGGAACCGTGCAAACGAAGCATCGCGCAGGTCCTGATTGCCGAAAAATCGTAAGAACTCCCTTTGAGTATGTTCCGCGCCGTGTGATAAGTCGTAGTACAAGCGTCTATTTTACGTAGCGATGCCTGTCGCTATACTAGAAAGAAACTGACAATCATTCGGGAGAAACGATGAGGTACAAAGTTCTGAGCGCACTGCTGGCGATCTTGATGATGATTGGTGTGCCAGTAGCTTTTGCACAGGGTGATGATGAGGAAAAACCATTTCCTGACGCCTATACCCTCAACACGGCAAATATCCGGCACGAATACCAGGGCTGGAACAACTGCGGTCCCACGACCATGACAATGGGGCTAACCTATTTTGGCTATACACCAGACCAAAACCCGGCGGCGCGTTTCATGAAGCCTCACACGGAGGACAAGAATGTCAACCCGTGGGAAATGACGGAATTCGTGAATAAGATGGTTACCCCTGAGCAGGGAGCAACCGTGCAAGCATTGTATCGCGTTGGCGGTAACTTTGATTTGCTTCGTACGCTGATCTCTAATGAATTTGCCGTCATCATCGAAAAAGGCTACGAACCAGAGGGTTATGACTGGATGGGTCACTATCTGTTTCTGGTTGGCTACGACAACAATCAGCAAGTTTTCACTACTTACGACAGCTTCTTAGGCCCCGGCCTTCAGGAGCCGTATGCAAAAATCGAGAACTACTGGTGGCACTTCAATAACACCTTCATCGTCGTCTATGAACCTCAGCGCGAGGAAGAACTCATGGCGTTACTCGGTGAGTGGGCAGACAGCAAGCGGGCCTACCAGATCGCTTTCGAGGTCGCTCAGGAGCGGGCCGCTGTGGATGGTGACAACGGCTGGAACTGGTTTAATATGGGCGATGCCCTGACCAAATTGGGATACTATGACGAGGCTACGGAGTACTTCCGTGTCGCGCTGGATAAGGGGATGCCCTGGCGCACCCTCTGGTATCGCCACACTCCCTTTGAAGCCTTTTACCAGACGGGACAGTTTCAGACGGTGCTTCAATTGGTCAATCAGGCCAAGCAGACCACACCCTTTGTAGAAGAGTTTCACTACTGGCATGGCATGGTCTTTGCATCACAGGGCCGGACTGCCGATGCACGCGCCCAATTCAATCAGGCGCTCTTCTATAACCGCAACCACCAGCCGTCAATTGATGCCATTGCCGCACTCGACAACAATACGTTTGTCCCGGTTGAAGAAGTTATTGCCCAATAAACCACCTTGTCGCATATCAGCGGGATGGTTATCATAACCATCCCGTTTTTATTTTCCCGCTGTCAGGGAGTCACCATGCACGGCATCATCAAGTTAACGCGCTGGCAAGAATTCTTGCTTTTCACAACGGTCCTCACCCTCCTCGGGGGACTGATCGCCTATGAGGTCCGTGATGAAACCCTCGACTGGCGACTGTTTGCTGTTCTCATCGCCAACCTTGCCGCAATGGCCTACGCCTTCATGATTAACGATATTGAAGATGCCGAAGATGATGCTCATGAAGCCGCTCGTGGCAGTCGCAATCCTATCACAACCGGCGAAGTAACAAAGCAGCAGGGATGGATTGCCGCTGTATTGATGGTGATCGTGGCCCTTATCGGATACTGGTTGGGCGGTATCAATGCGTTTATCACTGGCGTGGTGATTCTCGGGTTGGCCCATCTATACTCATGGAAGCCGGTTCGCCTGAAAGCCCTGCCGCTGATTGACATATTATCCCATGCCAGCTTTCTGGCGATGTTGTTGTTTCTGGCGGCCTTCTTTGTCTACACGACCGATATTGGCGAGATATGGTTTCTGGCAGTCGGAACATTTTTGATTTCGGCATATGGTCAATTATGGAATCAGGTGCGCGATTATGAAGCAGATCGTGCAGCAGGCTTAAAAAATACGGCCAGCGTCCTCGGTCAATCGGTGACTCAGATGCTGGCCCATGCGTCTATCTTTGGCTTTCTTGGTTCTATTTTAATTAGTATTTATCTTGGGTTTTTCCCACTCTGGTTAGCACTTGTGCTGCTTATCACCACCCCGGTCGTGCTTTATATCGGTCGTCACAATACAACCGATATGCGCGGCAGTGAAACCGAGGATTTTGTAGGAAAAACACAGGAACAATGGCTCATCATTTTTGTTCTGGTATTATTAGCCTGGCTTATCGAGGCATTTCTTTAGACAGCGGTGGACAGTTCTATCCAATGCACATCCGCATTAATGCGATAGCCACGTTTGGGCAGTGATTCAACCAGTCGCGGACGTTCCGGGTCTTCTTCCAGTTTGAAGCGGAGATTACGAATGTGATTCCGCACCAGTGCTGTATCACCAGCCCCCTCTGGATAATTCCAGACGGAGCGCAACAATTGGCGAGCCGACTGGTATTCTTCATCCATTTGTGCCAGATGGGTGAGCAATTCAAACTCGACCGGCGTCAGGGTGACATTGCGATCATTGATTTTCACAATGCGCTGTTGCGGATCAATCACCAGCGTGGGATTCTCATGCCATGCCTGATGTATCTCCCTCCGGCGCAGCAGTGCTCTCAACCGTGCCGCCAGTTCGGTAACGGTGATCGGC
>JAKEEQ010000261.1 GCA_022616515.1 Chloroflexota bacterium
CATTGGCTCACACGCTGGCCTATGATACCACCATCACCAGTACCTTCCCGGTCGAAAAACTGGCAACCATCACCACGCCCACCCTCGTGCTTGCCAGCGAGGCCAGTGATGACAGGCTGCATCATTGGGCACAGGGGGTCGCTGTTACTCTGCCGAACGGACAGTATCGTGAACTACACGGCGACTGGCACGGCGTTGCCGCTGATGTTCTTGCCCCTGTACTCGCCGAGTTCTTCAGGTAGTGGTAAGGCCAATCGTGGGACGATGCAGTTTAACATTTAGATCCGGGTTATCATGGGACGCAGTGTACCGCGCCCCTCCGAAGAGCAACACACTGGAGGGGTCGGGTATACCCGATCCCGGCTCCTATATAACTCGTACTGTTTGCTCAAACGGTATAATTCCGTCCGCCAGTTAAATTAATTTTCAGTCAAAGCGTTGCCACAACGATGGGTAATCGGGAGAAAGCATGTCGCAAGAATATATCGAAATCCGGGGTGCACGGGAGAATAACCTCAAAAATATCTCGCTGCGGATACCCAAGCGCAAAATCACTATCTTCACTGGCGTGTCCGGTTCTGGCAAATCGTCGATTGTGTTCGATACGATTGGCATCGAAGCCCAGCGCCTGCTGAACGAAAACTTCAGTATGTTTGTGCGCAGTTTCCTGCCGCGTTTTTCCCAGCCTGACGCTGACGCCATCGAGAACCTGAATATGGCAATCGTCGTTGACCAGAAACGGTTGGGGGGTGGTTCGCATTCGACCGTGGGAACCATCACGGACATTTACAGCATCCTGCGCCGCCTGTACTCGCACATCGGTCAGCCCTATGTGGGCTATGCCAACGTCTTCTCATTCAACGACCCGCAGGGCATGTGCCCCGAATGCAGCGGGATAGGTCGCAAGCTTGGCGTTGATCTGGACCTGTTTCTGGACATCTCCAAATCGCTCAATGAAGGGGCGATTCTTTTTCCGCCTTATGCCGTTGACAGTTGGGATTGGAGCATCTGCACGCAATCGGGATTGTTTGACAACGACAAGCCGCTGGATGCTTACACGGATGAGGAAATGGAACTGCTGCTGTATAGCAAACCGTACAAGGTTAAATCAGAGGTGGCGGGCAAGTCCATCAATTTGACCTTTGAAGGACTCATCGACAGGTTCATCCGTAAATACATCACCCGTGATCTCAAAACCATGTCGGATCGTACCCAGAAAATGGTGGAACCGTTCATGACCGAAGGGCCATGTCCGCTGTGCAAAGGCGCACGCTTGAGCCAGGAGGCCCTGAGCTGCACTATCAACGGCTACAACATTGCCGAATTGAGCTGCATGGAAGCAGGGGACCTGCTTGAAGTGATTCGGGACATCGACGACCCTGTTGCCGCGCCAATCGTCAAGATGCTGGTCGAACGCGTACAGCATCTGGTAGATATTGGTCTGGAATATCTCAGCCTGAACCGCGAAACCGACACTCTCTCCGGCGGCGAATCGCAGCGGGTCAAAATCGTCAGACAGCTCAGCAGCAGCCTTGTGGACGTGATGTACATTTTCGACGAACCGAGCATCGGCCTGCATCCACGCGATGTGCATCGCCTCAATGAACTACTGCAAAGACTGCGGGATAAGGGCAACACGGTCCTTGTGGTCGAGCACGATCCCGATGTAATCAGAGTCGCCGATTATATTGTTGATGTCGGCCCCAACGCAGGCAGTCATGGCGGAACAATTGTCTACGAGGGTGACTTTGCCGGACTGCTGGAGGCGGATACCCTGACGGGACAGCATATTAAGCAGACGCTGCCCATCAAAGCACAGCTTCGCCAGCCAGCAGGAAGTCTGCCCATTACCAGGGCCAGAGTGAACAATTTGCAGAACATCAGTGTAGATATACCAGTTGGGGTGCTCACCGTTATCACGGGCGTGGCTGGCTCCGGCAAGAGTTCGCTCATCCATCAGGTCTTCCTGAAGCAGCACCCGGAGGCGGTGGTGATTGATCAGGCAGCAGTGGGTGTTTCCACGCGCTCGAATCCGGCAACATATACAGGCATTCTGGACGATGTTCGCAAAGCCTTTGCCAAAGCCAACGATGTCAGTGCATCGCTGTTTAGCTTCAATTCGGAGGGAGCCTGCGAAAACTGTCAGGGGCTGGGGGTCATCTATACGGATTTAGCCGCCCTTGGTGAGATCAAATCACCGTGCGAAATCTGTGAAGGCAAACGCTTCAAGGAAGAGGTGCTGACATACAAACTCAACGGTAAATCGATCACCGATGTTCTGCAAATGACGGTTCAACAGGCACTTGACTTCTTTGACATTCCAAAAGTTGCCAGCAAATTGCAGGCCATGAGCGATGTGGGGCTGGATTATCTGACGCTGGGCCAACCATTGAGTACGCTGTCCGGCGGGGAATGCCAGCGCATCAAACTCGCCAGCGAACTCCATAAGACGAGCAGCATTTATGTCATGGACGAGCCAACGACCGGCCTGCATAAGTCCGACATCAGCAAATTGTTGGACATCATGAACCGGCTGGTTGACTCCGGCAATACGGTGATCGTCATCGAACATAATCTCGACGTCATCAAAAACGCCGACTGGATCATTGATATGGGACCCGAAGGAGGTCACAAGGGGGGACAGGTCATCTTTGAGGGCACGCCACAGGAGCTGCTAAGCGCGACCCACTCATATACCGGCGCAGTCTTGCGCAACTAAGGCAAATTGAATACATAAACGGGTAAAGGTGAGCGTTGACGGAGCGGGTGCGTTCGCTGGCGGACGCCATGTATGCTGTCCGTTACGGTATTTTACCCGATTCATCTGGAAAGTTGCATAAGTTGCAATCGCAACTGTCTTTTGGTACAGGCCAATACTGGTCACCAGCCCATTCAGACGCAATCCGTTTTGCCAGATAATTAAGACTGGCACCTGATTTAACTTCGTTTATTGGTACTAACACTGAGGAGTAGCATAACTCATGGAAACATCAACGGCATCTAAAGCAAGTCGGCGCGAGTGGATTGGACTCGCCGTCCTAATGCTGCCCACCCTGCTTATCGCAATGGATTTGACCGTGCTGCATCTGGCAGTACCATCGCTCAGCGCCGACCTCAATCCCAGCAGTTCGCAACTACTGTGGATCACCGACATTTACGGGTTTATGATTGCAGGATCGCTTATCACAATGGGCACGCTAGGTGACCGGATTGGCCGCCGCCGCCTGCTGTTGAGCGGTGCGGTCGCGTTCGGCATTGCTTCAACCATCGCCGCGTTCTCAACCAGTGCCACAATGCTCATTGCGGCGCGTGCGGTGCTTGGCATTGCCGGAGCAACATTAATGCCGTCCACCATGTCCCTCATCCGCAATATGTTTCTGGATTCGGGTCAACGTACTGCTGCGATTGGTATCTGGGTTTCAGGCTTCTCGGCGGGCAGCGCCATTGGCCCGTTGATCGGCGGGGTGCTATTGGAGAACTTCTGGTGGGGTTCAGTATTTTTGATGGGTGTGCCGGTGATGGCGGTGCTGCTCGTTAGCGGTCCGCTGCTGCTGCCCGAATACCGCGATCCCAATCCGGGCCGCTTCGACTTGCCCAGCGCGGCGATGTCACTGGCGGCGGTGCTGCTGGTGATTTACGGCCTCAAGCAGGTTGCCGAAAGTGGCCCCGGCTGGCTACCTGTCTTAACGGTTATCGCGGGTCTCACTATCGGGGTTATCTTTGTCCAGCGCCAGCGCAAACTGGCCGATCCATTGATTGACCTTCGCCTATTCCGTGTGCCTGAATTTAGCGCCTCGCTGGCGACCTATACCGTCGGCATCTTCTTCGCGTTCGGCATCTTTTTCTTCATCGCCCAGTACCTGCAACTGGTGTTGGGGTTGTCTCCGTTGCAAGCCGGTTTATGGTCCGTGCCGGGGGCATTTGCCTTCATTTTCGGCTCAAATCTCGCGCCGCGTGTTGTACAGCGAGTACGTCCGGCCTATGTCGTGTCAGGTGGGCTGCTGGTAGCAACCAGCGGGTTGTTCATGCTGACGTTAATTGGTGATAACTCACTGGCTCTGGTCGCGATTGGCAATACACTGGTATCGCTGGGCTTCGGATTTACTTTTACCGTGACCATCGACATGGTTATCGCCGCCGCCCCACCCGAACGCGCCGGAGCAGCGTCAGCATTGGCTGAAACCGGGGCTGAATTAGGCGGTGCCCTCGGCCTCGCTGTGCTCGGTAGTCTGGGTATGGCCGTCTATCGCAGCGGGTTATCGTCGGCCATGCCAGCCGGAATCGCGCAGAGCCTCCGGAATCGCGCACTGGATACGCTCGGCGGTGCGGTGGAGGTGGCAGGCGAACTGCCTGACCAGCCCGGCGCGGCGCTGCTGGAAGCGGCTCGTCAGGCGTTCATTGACGGGATGCACATCAATGCCCTCATTGGTGTGATCGGATTCATTGGCCTCGCCTTTCTGACAGCGACCATGCTGCGCAATGTGGAGCCGCATACCGAATCCGACTGGGAGCCTGAACCAGACTATAGCGCTGCAACTTTGCCAGTGGACCCGCGACCTAAAATGCAGAGTGGAGATTAGGCTCATATGCGGTACTGTTGAGATTGTGCTTAACAGTACCGCATTGCCTTGACGACATCAGGAGAACGCAATGCCACCAGCAAGTATAGTCGCCAGCGAAGTACACATGATGGAGTCTGTCCACTCTGGC
>JAKEEQ010000262.1 GCA_022616515.1 Chloroflexota bacterium
CAAAGGCACCCGGACCGCCGTTTTCCGCATAAGGCTGGCGCACGCCATGCTTCAGCGGGATTTGCCAGTCTTTTTCCCAGACCTCTTCACGCGGGCCAACCTGCACCGACACAATCACAAAATCCGCACCGGGCAGCAAATCGCGGCGGTCCATCGAACTGCTGATGGCGATACCAGATTCCCATGACTCGTTCATGAGTTCGGCAAGGCGAGTCATGGTTTGCAGGCCCTGTTCGTCAATATCGCACAGGCACAGTTGAGCGCCTCGCAGGAGTGGACTCTGCATCATCGTCGAGAGCGCCCCCAGTCCAAAGATGGCACTCCCCGCCCCAATAACGACGATTTTAGGGGGATTTTTACTCATAACTACTCCGTAACTTTCTCTCCATAGGGGGTCTCGTCCCAGAATTCCTGGAATTTACCCAGACCCATGTCTGTATAAGGATGGGTCAACATGTCTTTATAGACGGCGAAGCCACACGTCACAATGTCCGCGCCGCGCACGGCAGCTTCCGAAATCTGGCGGGCATTGCGAACGGCAGCCACCAGAATCTGAGTGTCGTATCCGTAGTTGTCTTTGATAGCGACACATTCTTCGATAAAACTGCCCGTCTCTTCGCCATTGGCCTCTTTCCAGCCGATGAACGGCGACACAATATGTGCCCCCATCCGCATCGCCATCAGAGCCTGCGCGGAAGAAAAACACAGCGTCAAATTGGCGCGGATGCCTTTTTCGGCAAGATAAGCACATGCCCGAAAACCGTCTTCGGTACACGGCATCTTAATCACAAAGTTGGGCGATATTGAGGCCAGCCGTATGGCTTCTTCAACGATGGCCCGCCAGTCATTGTGGTTATGCGGGTTAGTCTGGACGGAAACGGGAATGTCATGGCCCGCAACAAGGTCGGCAACATCTTCAATGGCCTTCAAAAACGGCTTGCCGGAAACCTGAATGTGTTTGGGGTTGGTGGTGATGCCGTCCAAATTCCACCAGTCGATAGCATATTGGATTTCGTCAGTGAGTGCGCTGTCTAGAAATAATTTCACGTTGACCTCCTATAACATCAGGGTTTTCAGGTTTAACATTCTAGCGAGGGCGACAAGTGTTTCGCTATGGTCGCCGTAGGTAATGGCAAGATGATGTTCCAGCCCTTCATTCATGATGGTGTCCATGACATGCTGTGCGCCGCTGTCAAAACGCAGCGTGCCGGATGTCCCGGTAAAGCTCGGCGGAGCCTTCATCATCTCGCCGCCGCCAATCACCAGACGATACTCGCCTGTCACTTCACTTAATCGAGCGACGGTGACACGTCCCGGTTTCAGGCGAAACTCCATCAGGAGGGGCATTTTGCGGTTGCTGTGGATGGCGGCCTGTGGCTGCACATCCGGGTCCGCCATCGAGAGCGGGGCTAATCCACAATGCCATAAAACCGCTATATCTTCATGGACATCAAACGACACAACATCCGTACCAAATGCCGCTTCCCCACTCACCCATTGCAGGATAAGCTGCGTGATCGTGCCGTTGACATCCGCTTCACACGAGCAGGGCATCATTTTGTCCGTCATCAGTGACATCGCGCCGCAGGCCGAGCAGCCCAGATCGGTGAAAAATTCGGGCCAGCAGCGCACAGCAATCCCGTTGAGGTGCTGCGTTTCCGCCATGCGGTCGAGGGTGAGATAGGTGCTCAAGGTGCCCCGTGTTGCTGCGCGGTCCATGTTTTCAAGGTTGGATAGCTGGCCTCTGATCTGCTCATATACCACGCTGACCGCTTCCGGTTCAGCCTGCCGTACCTCCTCAAACACCTGCTGGAGTTCAAGCTGCACGATTTCCACACCAACAGCTTGCTTGAGAGCACCGGCATCGAATTGACAGGTATCAAATCCAGCGGGGTGTTCACCTATTCTCCCGATGCGGGCCGTTCGCAATTTGCGCCGCACTTCACCTGCTCTGGCGATGGTGGCGAGTCGAGTCAGGGCCGAGTCTTCTTCCGGTTCGGCATAGATGTAATCATACGTGTAGCCTTCGCGTGTCAGGCCATGCCCGGCGAGATTGATGCCGCAGAATGAGTTGAGGCGCAGCCTCCCACCAACGCGCGGTTCCGGCAGTGCCCACATCACCAGCGGCGCATCGACCAACTCCACCAGCCGCATCACCATCGTGCTGTCCGCGAAACTGGCTTGCAGCATGAGCAGCAAATCGAGGTCGTGCTGGTTGAGAGTATCCGCAACGGAATCGATGTCGTCCATGCTCATGATGAGTGATTGGTCCCCGATGACATTGTAGCCAGCCGCTTGAAGCTGGTTGTAGACGCGCCCGGTCATTTCCTCAGCATACGGAACGTCAAAGGTAGGTCGGGCAATCGGGACAAATCCAATGATGGGCATGTCTATGCTGACCCCTCCCTGACCCTCCTTCCCCTCTGTCCTTCGGACATCTCCCCATAAATGGGGAGAAACGGGGAGGGAACCTTTTTCTCCCCCATGTTTGGGGGAGATGTCGCGCTAGCGACAGAGGGGGTTGGCTGGTGGACATCATAGATGGCGTCCCTACGAAACACCGCGATTTCCCGTAGGGACACAGCACGGCTGTGTCCGTCGCCGTCAATGTAAAGCCAATTGAAATGTTGCCCAATTAATTCGGCAAACTGCGTTATTGGATTTTGAATTTCATAGCGCCCGATTTTCATCGGGTGTGGTGACTTGCCGTAGCTAATGGCATAATGTCGTGGCGTGTTCCAATGCGGACAGCCACATCGGGCTGTCCCTACAGACAATCTGCGCAACGGCGATTCCCCGCTCCGTAGGGGCGCTCCGGCGTGAGCGCCCGCCATGCAAACACCGGCATTGTTATTCGCCTCCAATAACGGTCCGCCCCTCAACCATAAATGGGGGAACGGATGATAGATGTCACTATGAGTCCCCTTCTCTGCATTCATGAGGAGATGTCCGAAGGACAGAGGGGAAAGGCAGGTTAGGGTGGGGAGCGGGTAGTAATCCATCACCACCACCTTATGCCATCTCCCGCACGCCAGCCCGGTAAAAGAACGTATCCAGCGCCAACGCCGCTGCCCCGGTAATCCCTTCATCCGTAAACTCAGTGGCCCGCACCTGCACCTGACCGCCCAGATCAGCAAAAGCACGCTCGCGGATAACAGCTTCCACTTTGGGCAGCAAAATATCAGCGCCCTGCGCGAATGTCCCTCCGAAAACGATCATTTCCGGATTTACGATATTGACCAGATTCGCCAGCCCAATCCCCATATATTCAGCCCGCTTGCGCAGAAGCTGCCCGGTGGGTTCATCTCCCGACCGCGCAGCATCAAAGATGTTCTGCATATCACTGTATTCACTGCGCTTCATGTGCTCGTAGAGGATTGGAGATTTAATGCGGTTCTGTCCGGCAAGTTGTTTCGCCAACTTGATAATGACCCGGTCTGATACCAGTGTTTCCAGGCAGCCATGATTGCCACAGCGGCATGGTTCGCCGTTGAACAGCATGATCGTGGTGTGACCGATTTCGCCAGCCCCACCCGCCCCGCCGCGATACAACTCCCCATCAACCACCAGTCCTGCCCCGACGCCAATATGGGAGTAGACGAAGGCCAGACTGTAAACATCGCGGGCGATGCCAAACATCGCCTCACCGAGCGCCATAGCCCGCACGTTGTTGTCCACGCATACCGGCAGATTAAGTTTCTGCTCAAAATAATCACGCAGCGCGACATCCTGCCAGCCCAGATTTGGCGCGAGGACGTTCACGCCGGTGGACGGATCGACCAGTCCAGAGGCAGCGATGCCTACCCCGACAATATCGCCGGTGGCGACATTTTGTTCAGCAAGCATATCGTGGACGGCGCGAACGGTGTCATTAAGCACATCATCGACGGGTGGCTGGTCGCCATAGGGCAGGGTATGTGAGGTGACAGTATGTGCCAGCAGGTCGGTCAGGGCTACGCGGACGTAATCGACATTGATGTGGATTGCCAGCGCATAACGGGCATCCGGCACAAGATAAAGCGCCCGCTGGGGACGGCCCACCGAGCCGGTGCTGACCGTGCCTTCTTCCACCACCAGCCCCTGGTCAATCAGTTCGCCAGTTATTTTGCTGATCGCGGCAGTAGATAATCCTGCTCGATCCGCAATAGTAACGCGGGAGATGCCGTCGTTATCAAGAAGGGACAGCAGGGTTATACTCAGATTACGGGCACGCGCCTGACTGCCTTTTGAGCCAGATACTGAACGCTGGACCATACCGCCTCCGAATTAATTAATTAACTTTGTAAATTAATTGTCCCCCTCCCGAACCACAATCTGGAAGGGGGACATTGCAGGGGTGGGAATTACGTCAAATTCAAGACCATCAAACGCGGCTCGGTCATTTCTTCGATGGTGTACTTGACACCTTCGCGCCCGAAGCCGGAGCCTTTAACGCCGCCATAGGGCATGTGATCCACGCGGAAGGTCGAAACATCATTCACCTGAAGGCCGCCCACTTCGATACGGTCCCAGGCATCCATAATTCGTTTGATGTCGTTGGTGAAAACGCCCGCTTGCAGGCCATAATCACTGTCGTTGATGGTGGCGACGGCTTCATCCCAATCCTGATAAGGCATGACCGTCAGCACCGGGGCGAAAATTTCCTGACAGGCAACTTTCATGTCGGGGTGAATCTGTGACAGGACGACGGGCGGCATCAGCGTGCCGTTGCGTTCGCCGCCAATGAGCATCGTCGCGCCCTGATCGAGGGCTTCATTCACCCACGACTCAGCACGTTCGGCATCGCGCATTGAAATCAGGGGGCCAACGTCGGTATCTTTATCACGCGGGTCGCCAACTTTCAGCGCTTCTACAGCCGGTATCAAGCTATCAACAAATTCTTCATATACATCATGATGGATCAGGACGCGCTGCACCGAAATACAGTTTTGCCCGGCATTGGCAAAGCCGCCAACCGAAATGCGACTCACAGCATTATCGAGATCAGCGTCGTTGTGTACAATTGCCCCGGCGTTACCGCCCAGTTCAAGGGCAACCTTCTTGCGCCCGGCCTTGCCTTTGAGCATCCAGCCGACCGCTGCGCTGCCGGTGAAGCTCAACATGGCAATGCGCGGGTCGAGCACCATGCGTTCGGCGCGGGGGCCGTAACATGGCACAACACTCAGGGCTTCCGGCGGATAACCCGCTTCAAGGATGAGTTCGGCAAGCAGGATGGATGAGAGCGGTGTCTGTTCGGGTGGTTTGATGATGATGGAATTGCCTACCGCAATGGCCGGGCCAAGTTTGTGGCAGGCCAGATTGATGGGATAATTAAACGGCGTGATTCCGAGCACCACACCAATTGGCACCCGTTTGACAAAGCCCTGCCGCCCCTCGCCAGCCGGAGTCCAGTCAATCGATAAAACTTCACCCTCAATGCGGCGGGCTTCCTCAGCAGAAACGAGGATGGTTTGAAGGGCACGGGTGGTCTCGCTGACGGCGGTCTTATAATTTTTGCCGCCTTCCATAATCATGGTGTTGACGAGATCATCAAAGCGTTCTTGCATAAGGCGGTGCAAATTCATCAATATTTCGGTGCGTTTGTAAGCAGGGAGTTTGCGCGTAATCTCAAAGCCACGTAACGCGGCGGCAGTGGCGTCATCTAAATCTTGCTCGGTCGCCATGTAGACAGCACCGGCCTGCGAGCCGTCGTAGGGAAACATCACAGCCAGGATTTCATCGCTGGTGCGCCACTCGCCACCGACCAAAAATTTTTCGACCATGCACCCTTCTTGAATTAATTAATTAACTTTATAAATTAATTATCCCCCAAAAATTAAAAAGTTCAAGAGAGTCGTCCAGTGGAATTTTTATATAAGTGGATTTTGGTGCAGACAAACAACCAGTGTAAAGATTGTCTACGTTCTATGTGAAATAGATTCAGGGATATGAACCTTATTGACCCCACCCTAACCCTCCCCATGCATGGCTGGCGGAGGGACACTTTTCAAAAAGGAGAGAAGGACTTATCCTGACAGAAACCAACCACAGTCACTGA
>JAKEEQ010000263.1 GCA_022616515.1 Chloroflexota bacterium
GACGAGATACTTCCCAAACATGCCTTTTTGATGGGAGGTAAAGCAAATACCAGTTTCAATTGGGTCAGGACAATTAGCTCGGAAGATGAGGCTTCGGAACGTGTCTCAGCGGGAGAACTTGTACTTATATCACCCAAATTGTTAGCTGGACATACTGATACCAACCGTGTTTTGACACAGGTCATTGCCCGGTTAATTCAAGCTCGGGTAAGCGCATTTGCTGTTCAAGGTGCCGTTGAAGTTTTTGCTCTGGAAGATGCTATCCATAAGGAAATGGCCGTCATCTACCTGCCGGATGATGCTTCAACGGATAAGATTGAGCGTGCTGTCCTGCGCCTGCTCAATGAACAACAGTCGCTGATTGAACAGTATGAGCAGGATTTGCAGCGTGCCATTTCCCGTCCGGGTAGCATTCAGCAGAATATTGTATCACTCGTTCAAGTTCTCGCGGAACTGATTGAACGCCCGGTGGCGTTACACGATGCTCACCGCCTGCGCATTACGCACGCATTCCCGGAGTCCCCGGTTGACCCGCGTACACACTGGAATCAACACCTGGTGCTTCTAGACGATGATCGCTCGGCTCCGACGATGTTGACCGGTGGAACCTTTGCAGGGTTGAGCGTGCTGGAAAATGAAAAAGTATTGCAGGTTGTTCTGACAAATGACACTGAGACAATTGGATATTTGAGCGTCATAAAGGACGAACGTCCACTTCGTGACATCACCCCACTGGTGCTAAAACGAGCTACTCAACTGTGTGTTCAATTGATGAATAAGTATCTGGTCAATATTACCAGTGATGAACATAGCGGAGACTGGATAACCAATTGGTTGCACAGCCCACCCGCAAATGATATGTTGATCACGGCCCACGCAGAACAAACGGGATTCAGTAACGAACAGACCTACGTTCTTATGGTAATGCGAGCCTTAGTAGATGGTACGCAGCGACGACCACTCAGTCCAGAGCAATTTACCGAGTACGTGTCCAATGAAACAAGGACCAAACGCATCAATGCGATTGTAGGCCAGTATATTGACCGCACAGTGATGTTTCTACCTCTTGAACAGGCCCAGCATACTGGTCGCATGAAACAGTATGCCCACAACATCTGTAAGAGCCTTGCCGACCAACTCGGCACAATTGTCATCGGCGGTGTCGGGCGTCCTGGAGTGGGCCTCACCGAATTACGCCGCTCCTTTAATGATGCCGAGCGGGCACATATCTTAGCCTGCCAGTTAACTCAGGAAACACAGACGCGCTTCTTTGGTGATCTGCGATTGAGTGAATTGCTGCTCAGTATCGGCGATATTGACCGCATCCACGATTTCTATCAGGATTGGTTATCCAGTGTTCTCGATTACGATCAAGAAAGCCGGAGTGACCTGCTGATGACGATGGCAGCCTATTTCGGCAATAATGGCAACATGGCGGCCACAGCGAAACAACTGAACGTACATCGCAATACACTGGTGTATCGCCTCAACCGTATCGCTGAGATTACGCAGTTGGATATGGACGATGCCGGCGTTCAACTTAATCTCCATCTTGCCATCAAAGCCTACCAACTCCTCGAAACAATGGGACTAATCTGAGTCATGCCCTATCTTGCCAGAGAGGACGGCAATCCATCAGCACCACTAAAGCCTGATGATGACGCTATAAATCTTTTCGCATGGTATTCATCGCTTCGAGAAAGCCTCTTCGCAAAGCGCCACCGCATTGTTCCTATCACGAATGGGTATAAATTATTTTTTCAAGGCAACGCGGAAATTCGTGCATATCGTGATCATGAGGAAGACCGGACAGGTGAGGACTTGCGGGCCTTCATTAAACTTGAAGCGCGACGCTGCCCCTTCTTAACGCTGGAATTGAGCAAAGAAGGGCCTTTCTTTGTCCTCACCCTGACTGGTGCAGAAGGTACACAAACATGGCTCAAAAAAGATTATGGATTGTAACTGCACTGATTGTCGTATTGATTGTTGGGGCGGTGTTTATCTACCAGTCGCTGAATCCAGACTCGACGGAAACAGTGGAGTCCAGTCTTATTGGTGATGAATATGAAATTCCGAGTGTGGGTTTTGCAAGGGTTGAAGAGGACTACGAATGGCAATTTCCCGCCGACTATGGTGTGCATCCGTCATTCCAGCGCGAAGAATGGCTGTTATCTACCGCTGAGGGCTGCAACTATTCGCTAAACATGGGCTTTAACTTACTCAATATTGTGCCCCCGATTGTGCCACTGGATCGCGACTCGGAATGGGCGGTTGAGAGTGTTATGACGGCTCAACTCGCTATCCGTGAAAATGATGACGTTATCGTCGATAAAATTGCCGACAGCCGGGTTGCCCTCGACCTCGCTGGCGCTGATTCAGATCGTGTATGGATTGAAAATTGGGAACTCAACTGGACAGACGATACATTGACGGTCACTGGAATACAAGATCAGATGGCACTCGATTTGAATCTGGGGTCCGCCGAGGTTGAGTCTGCTGAAGGCTGGCATCAATATCGTCGCTCCGGCACACTGGATGGCGATTTTGCGTTTGATGACGAAACCGCTACAATTTCCTGTGACGCCATTTTAACACACCGCTTTGGCACTTCATGATTATTCAAGCCGATTTCTACCATCAAAATGCAGCCAGCGTCGCCCGTAATCTGCTCGGCGCGACGCTGGTTAGGCAGCTCAATGGTCAGCGGATAAGCGGCATGATCGTAGAAACTGAGGCTTACACCGGGCTGGAAGATGAAGCTTCCCATGCCTATCGAGGCCGGACGCTGCGTAACAAGCCGATGTGGGACACCGCAGGCCATAGTTATCTATATTTGAACTACGGCGTTCACTGGCTGCTGAATGTAACCTGCGAAGCGGATAACCATCCAGCGGCGGTGCTGCTCCGTGCCATCGAACCACTGGATGGTCTGAGTATCATGGCACACCATCGAAGTGACCGGCCTGCGCTGGAATGGACCAATGGCCCCGGCAAATTGACCATTGCGCTTGCCCTTGATGGCAGTCTGAATATGGTCGACATGACCACAACAGCATCAAACCTGTGGATTGAACGGGGACAATCCATCCCTGATGAAGATATCTCGGTCGGGCCGCGTGTCGGGCTGGGCAAACGTATTTCGGAACAGTGGCTTGATGCACCGCTGCGCTGGTGGATCACGACAAATCAATATGTATCGCGGAGTGAAAGGTAAATGGAAGAGAGTCAGGTCAGGGTTAGCTGCGGATCAATGTGCCGTATCATCATTGATGGCAAGTATCTGCTGATTCTCAACCAGAACCGCCGCAAGAAAGGCTACTACCAACTGTCACCCATTGGAGGAGCCATCACCATCGACTCATGGGATTACCTGTCGTCGCTACATATAGACCCCGAAAGAGTTGGCAGCAATGATCTTCGTTTCTATATCAACGCCGCGCAGATTGAGGACTTTCGCGCATGGTTTTACTCACGCCAGAATCGTGAACAGGACCCATTTCGCGAGATCTATGAAGAACTGGTTCTCGAAAGCCACGCACTCTTTGATGTATCACGACGTGACGTGCGTATGCGATTTGACCGCGTGGTGGAAGACCGCAAGCAAACAATCAGAAAAGGTCTAACCGGGCAGTTCACCCAGTACTTTTTTGATATTTTTGACGTCAGTTTTCGCTCACAGGACATCGTGCTCCGCCTAAAAACAGCCCCATCCGACGCAGGGATTGTATTGCTGGATGAAGCGGTTGTTAAAGCCGGAATATCACTGAACATGGAATTTGATGGTAAGATGCGACAGGTAAATATTGTGGCGGAATACCTGTTTTAGCTACGTGCCTCACGCGCCATCGCGCTTGCCAGTTGGGCGCTGACCAGTTCAAGCATCATCAACCGCTGTTCATTGATGTCCGATGATTCCTGACAGGCCAGAAATACACCGAAACGAATAGTTGTCCCAACCGGAACCGCCACCCCCAGACCATACTTGCCCCGCGAGACAAACGGGTGGTTCGGTTCATCATCTTTACGAACGATGCGTGTTTTCCCGTCCTGTGCCACCGTACCAATCAAACTGTCGTTGTAGTCTTGTTTTTGCGGGGCGATGCGCATTGTTTTCTCATCCCCGGCTTGAGCCACAACACTCACCAGCGGCGGATCGGTCGACATGGTGACGGAGAAAAACGCTACATAATCCACTCCTAACTCATAAATGGCATCAACTGCCGCCTGAATTTTGGCGGGTCCACGCTGGGCTTTCATAATCTTCTTGGCGAATTCACGCACCGGAGGCAGGGCATCGGCCCGCATGGTAACAAGACGCCGGTCCTCATACACGCGCTTGACCAACTTGACCAGTTCGTTGTCCTTGAAGGGCTGGGTGGAAATCTCATCAGCGCGACCCGGCAGGGCAAAGTCCGCATCTTCATCTACGAGGATAATAAGCAAGCTGGGATACTGCTGCCGCAGCTCTTCAATGAGACTGTGAACATCGCCGAGCGTATTATCAATCACGAGGACATCGGTGCGGTTCTCTTTATCGGTCATGTGGTTGTTGAGTTGTTCGATGCCGGGAACCCACTTGACATCAAAATCATCCTCTTTGATGAGCATCTCACGATATTTAGTTATCGCTTCGAACCGGATTGCGCCCAGAACCTTAATTTTTGCCATTGTTTGCCTCATATATGTTTAGAGCAATTATCAAATATCACCGATTGCTTTGCAAACCGCTATGCCAGAACCTTAAGCAACCGGTTTTCAAACTCGCTCAGCATAATGGCCGTTGCGCCCCAGATTTTGTGCCCCTGAAAGGCGTAAAACGGCACTTCGAGCGTAAAATCGCGAACGGTCCACTGTTCACGCACCTTAATGGTATGGTCCAGCAGTGTCCTGACGGGCATTTCAATAATCCCGGCAACTTCTGCCGGGTCAGGCCGCCACATCGGGCGTTCGCTGGCGTACCCCACAAAGGGATGCACTTCAAAATCACTTGGTGCGATGTAAATAGGCGTCAAATTGCCGACGATGTCCACCTGTGCCGCTGCTACGCCAATCTCCTCGTTGGCTTCGCGTAGGGCCGTTTCCAGAAAGGTTTCGCCGTCCTCACATCTTCCACCCGGCAATCCAATTTGCCCGCTGTGAACCCCCGGATATTCTGGTCGTTTGATCATCACAAAATACAGTGACTCCAGTTGTGGATACAGCAACAGTAACACAGCACTCAGGTTTGGCCCATCATTACGGCTTTCGGGACGGCTGGTAGAACGGGGCATAGGGGCCATTTTGCGGTGGGCGCTGTCGGTATCGAAGGTCTCAAGCTCAAGCGCCTTACGTACATCATCCAGTGTTATCATCTTCCGCCTCGTCACTGTCTTCCACTTCAATGAGCAGTTGTGGGAAATTGTCCACCGCCGCACGGCGATGCCAGAAGCGGTTGCTGGCCTTCATCTTCATCCGAGCGACTACCGCATAAAGCTCCTGATAAGCGGTCAAAAAACGATGCACTATCTCCTGCTCATGGTCCAGCGGAACCATCACCGCCAACTCCTGCACCGGATTGCCGCCGAGCATTTTGGGTTCAGGATAATCTTCCAGTACATCAACTACCATTTTCACGACCGCCAGCGCTAACCAGACGCCATCCTCAATATCCCATGTTTCGACATAAAGTGGCAAGCCGTCCAGTATGAGATATAACACAGACCCATCATCCTCGGTCGGAATGACAGCATCCTCAACGGCTTTGACTGAGGCGAGATGGTAGGGTGTTAACCCTTTGGTCAGATTGGTGCTATCCCAATCCACTATTCATCCACCACCTGTAACTGAATAGCTACATAAGTTGCCTGTAATTCTTTTTCCAGCCAGAGAGTCAATTGCCCGTCTACCGTTCCGGGGCGGGAAGCGACCAGCGTCACACGCAGCGGTATACTCTCACCCGGTTCAATCACCGGGCGGCGCGTGATAGCAAAGGTGTATTCCGACCAGATCGAACGCTTATCAACAGTACGATAGTCGGGTAGGGTTTCTTCAATGATTAAACCCTGCTCCTGAAGCGATTCTGCCAGCCCGATACTGACAATGGTTTGCGGGCTATCTGTTTTGTTTTCGATGTTCAATGTCACATCGAAAGCTTCTCCGGCAATAACGCTTTCGGGCACTTCCGCAGTGACTGCAAGGTTATCCGACCCAGCACCAAGATAGGCTAACAGCGCAATGGTGAATGCTGCCGCTGCCATTAATCCGGCGGCGAGTCGCTGCCATAATTTCATTGTGCCCCTTTTCAATTGACGTTTTAATTGTTAAATATTCTACAATAGCCGGGCAAAGATGAGAAAGAGGCATCGTGAAGCGCAACCTGATAATTGTCGGCAGCCTGATGGTTGTTACCCTGCTTGTCTATCGTTTACTCAGTGGCGATCAATTCGGCACCCTCTCGATTGCCCCGTACTTTGTGTCACTGGCGGACGCTTTCCTTGATGGCAACCTGCATCTAGAAAATCCACCTTCCACCTATGATCTGATTTTTGTTGACGGAAAATGGTATGTTGCCCAACAGCCCCTCCCGGCCATTCTGATGATGCCCCTCGTGGCGGTGCGTGGCAGCTTTTCCGACGTGACATTCGGGGTGCTGCTGGGGACCGTCAATGTTGGCCTGTGTTATCTGGTGCTGACACAGTATGCGGACTGGCTCAATCTGACAAAACGCCTGCTGCTGACGGCATTCTTCGCCTTTGGCACACCCCATTTCTACTTGAGCGTACTCGGTACGGTGTGGTTTCTGGGGCAGATTGCAGCCACAGTGTTTGTGTGGCTGTTTATCGGGGCGGTCATCACCGAGCGATATTTTCTGGCGGGGGCCGCGTTGGGGGCGGTGCTGCTGGGTCGCCCTTCGATTGTGCCCGCTGGACTGGTCATGCTTGCGGGCTGGTGGTGGCTGCATGGCGAACTTCAACTTGAGCGTATTGTGAAACCAATGCTGCGATTCGCACCGTTCTTTCTGGTCGCGGTTTTGCTGCTGGCGGGCTACAACCTGGCCCGCTTCGATTCCCCGGTTGATTTTGGCTACGACCATCTCAACGATGCCGGGAACATACGGGAGCGGCGGCGCGAATACGGCCAATTTCATCCCGCCTTCTTCCCTGACAATTTTTACATTGCCACCATAAAACCCCTTGAATTAAAACCATCCTGCCTGACCGATGATGATTGTGGCGTTTTTGATACAGATCTTGAAGGAGCCGGATTGTTATGGACCAGCCCGGCACTGCTGGTACTATTCGTGGCGTGGCATGGCACACAGGAAGAAAAACGGCACGTCATTGTGCTGGCAGCAGTCGCACTGGTGGCGTTATTGCCCTCGCTTTTTTACCATAACAACGGCAGTGCCCAGTTTGGCTATCGCTTTGCCCTCGATGCAATGCCGTTCCTGATATTATTGATGGCACATGGCGCTCACCGCACACCCATCTGGCTGATGGCTTTTCTGGTATCCTTATCCATAGGCATCAATATCTGGGGGACAGTGTGGTACAAGACTCAACTCAACCTGTGACGTGGAAAATCTTCCTGCATGGTGTCATTCAAGCAGATATACAGCGTTTTGTGGTTGCCATTGACGGAACAATTTATGGACCACATGAGCCGGGACAGGTGGCAATAGTCTTTGGGAAAACAATGTTTACCGACAACGCACTGCTTTACATGTTCGGTAAAGCAAACAATGTGCGCTGGGACTTCGTAGTAGATGTTTTGGGCGATAAGTCACTGCTGGGCGTATTGTTTGTTTTTGATGCGGGCAAGCAAGACACGTTCAATGAGATTCACAGATGGCTCGAATATTACCATGCGGGCATCACACGATTTCCGTACCTGTTTGTCGGGTTGACGCGCCACCACAGCCTGTCAGCCACTCAATTGCGCCATGTCCTGCCATTCTTTGATGATGAACTGGTGATGTGTAATCCAGATGATCGCGACAGTTGTGAAAAGATACTTCTGAAAATGTGGAGGGAACATAGTGTGAAGTCGCCTAAAATCCTCGATTTTTCGTGGGGTCGTCTGGTCATTGAGGGGTATAAAGACGAGTTCAAAGACGCCAAGTTGTATCCGGGCGGTGCACGTGATTGGGATTGGAGTGAGACAGGTACCCGACACGTTCCGGGCATCCAGCCCGCTGATGTTCATGAACTGTTGCGGGAGGGTGCTGAAGTGGTAGTGCTGTCCAGAGGTGTTCAGGAACAATTGCAGACCTGCCCGGAGACGCTGGAATTACTCAATGAACGCGACATCGAAACCTACGTCCTGCAAACCGAGCAAGCCATCGAGAAATATAATCAACTGGTGGCAGAAAATC
>JAKEEQ010000264.1 GCA_022616515.1 Chloroflexota bacterium
CATGGTCAGGACAACGCCGCCTGAGAGTATAAAATCGACCTTCTGCATGTAAATCCTCTCTGGTCACCACCTAAATTTGTCGGATTATAGCGCATATCCGCCTGTCAGGTAAGCGCTATACAGGCGGTGCCCCGCATCAGGTAAATTTGTCATAGACTGAATGTAGTGAAAGAGATGGTGAAATTTTAGGAGGAAAGATGTTTAAACGATTGATTGCGACGAGTGTGTTCATCATTTCGCTAGTTCCCTTGGTCGCATCTGCACAGGATAGTGAAGCCTGTACTGTGAGGCTGGCTGCGAACTCGGAAATTTTCGCCGCACCTGATGAGGACGCCGATGTGCTGGGCTTGACGACTCGCCCGGCAACCTTTGAGGTGTTCATGCAGGCTGGCAATGGCTGGTATCGCGTCGTGTCTGCCGAAGGTAAGACGGGCGGCTGGATACAGATGGACGGCATTAAGTGTGAAGGTCTGCTGGAAACTGCCGACGAACAGCCCAACCACATCGCGCTGGACATCACCGGGACGGTTGTCGCACCGCGAGTAAATGTTCGTCAGGGGCCGGGCATTAATTTTGCCCGTGTGGGGCGAGTCGTTGAAGGTGATGAGTTGAGTATCATTGCTCAATCTGATGCCAATCTACCCTGGTATCTAGTTGATCATCAGGAGCTTGGATTGGTGTGGGTGCGCAGCGATCTGGTGACCCTGGGTGAAGTAGATGATGGCACAGGGTTGGTAGTGATTGCCGTTGAGGTTGAGGAACAGGCTACAGGAGAGAGTACTGTTACAAACAATACGCCCTCCAACTCGTCCGGCGGCGGCAACAATCCTGCCCCTGACACACCGCCCGTGAACGAAAATGCCGCCATTGTCGGCGGACGCTGGTCCCATACATCGACACTGGTGGAGCATGGCTGCACCCTGCCGGATGGTCCGCAACCCGGTGATTCGGTCGTCATCAGTTTTACGCTAACACCTTCTGCCGATAACGAGAGCGTAACCATTACTTACGATACCGGAGTGTCATTTACGCTGTATCGAGGCTCAGGGCGCACTTATTCAGGCAGCTATGGTTCGTCAGCCAGCGTTCATGTCTCCGTGACATTTGATACCCCGGTCAGTTATACGGGCAGTGAAACGGTTATCCACCCGCCTAACCCGTATAGAGACACCGAATGCGTGATCCGCTCGGCGTGGTCCGGTCACAAAGGTTAAAAGTAATGCCGTCGGGGAGACCCGGCGGTATTTTTTTACGGTTGTTGACACGGGAATTGTCGCAAGTGTATCCTTTGGTGTTCTGCCGGACTTGATTTCAAGGGAGCGTTCATGTCAAAGCATCTTCAAGCAGTCTTACAGGCCCTGCTGGTGACGTTTATCTGGTCGGCGTCGTGGGTCTTGATGAAAATCGGGCTGGAAGATATACCGCCGGTGCTGTTTGCCGGGCTGCGCTATTTCGGCGCATTTCTTGTGTTGTCGGTTTATGCCCTGCGCCAGCGCACCACGCTGTTGGTAGAAGCGGGCAAACTCTCGCGCCGAGATTGGCTGTGGCTGGGAGTCTATGGGCTTGTCTATTACACGGCGACGCAGGGCTTGCAATTTGTGGCCCTCAACGATTTGCCGTCGGCGACGCTCAGCCTCATGTTGAACTTCACCACCATCATGATTGCCTTTCTGGGGATTCTCTTCATCTCGGAATATCCCACGACGGTTCAATGGGGCGGCATTGTGGTATTTATTGTCGGAGTGCTGGTCTATTTTTACCCGATTGATATTCCCGAAGCACAAATCTTCGGTCTCGTAATGGGCTTTCTGGCGATGACCTCCAATTCCTTCAGCAGTATTCTCGGTCGCTTTATCAACCGGCAGAGTCGTATTCCGGTGCTGCTGGTGACGCTGGTAAGCATGGGATTGGGGGCGCTGGTGCTTCTGGTCGCAGGCGTCGCCATGAGTGGATTTCCAGCCTTAAGCGCCAGCAACTGGCTGATTGTGGCGGTTCTGGCGGTTGTGAATACCGCTTTTGCCTTCACGCTGTGGAATCACACACTGCGCACGTTGTCATCGGTGGAATCGAGCATTATTAACAACACCATGCTGGCGCAGATTGCTATTCTGGCGTGGGTGTTTCTCGGTGAGAGATTGTCGCTCCAGCAAATTATCGGGCTGGTGATTGCCATGATGGGTGTGCTGGTGGTGCAGTTGTGGGCCAGACGACGGCAAGCCAGGGTAGATGCCGAACTGGCACCTACCCCAACCACGCTCAGTCCCGCGCCCAAATGAGCTACGCATCCATGCCTGTCCAGGCCATGACATCCTGCAAATGCTGGATAGCGTCACGTTCGAGGCTGGCTATCGTCTCAACATGGGATTGCAATCGCTCACGATAGGCTGCAACCTCGCTGTCCGACATCGGATAGCCGCTGATGACGGCTGATTTGATCTCTTCAAGGCGCTGGTCAATGCTGCGCAGTTTATCCATTTTCTGATCTCCATAATCAGTGAAAAGGGTGTGCTGTTGAGTCAACAGTTCACGGGTTTCGCGCAACAGCGGGACGTCTTCCGGCAAAAACGCTTTCGCCAGCCCATTCCATTCATCAGCGGCCCGGCGAAATGTTTCGCCAACCTCAGACAGCGCGGGTTTATTGAGGATGGTGGCAGCTTCATCCATAAAATCGGCATAAGCTCCCCGTTCCGCACCGTCGGCCATGCCCCACTGTTGTATCCAGCTTATTGCGTTCTTCTGGGCGGCATATAGGCGACTTCCGGCAGGAAAGAAGCGTTCCCAACTTTGTTTGTTGCGGGTGTTGGTCAACATGTTGGACCACTGATCGTAGGCTTCAAACCCGAAGTTTTTGCGTGAGCCTTTGGGTGGGGCCTCGGTGAAGAGATTAATGCACTGCCAGATGCCTTTCTGTATGGCCGTCGGCAGCTTGTCCATATCCGGCATTTCAAGCGACATTACCCGGTACTTATCCTTTTTGACACGTCCACGCGCTTGCATAAAGGTTTGTACGTCAACGGTGAGGGGCTGGCTGGAACGGTCGGCGACACATACCTTGCCGTCTTCCAGCCCGAAGATGACTACCGGGGCTATCATCCACATGTTTTCATCGTTGGGCAGGCGATTGTAGGGCATCGAGTAAAAATCTACCCAGACAAGGGCCGGGTCGCCTTGATCGAGCGCGTCGAGCAGATTTTGCCGCGCTCTGGTCTCATCGGTTGTCTGAAAGACATTTCGGGCAATACTCAGGCGGTCAAAGATCGTGTCGAGAGGGTCGAAGGTGTTGCGGGTCAGGATGTTGAAGTAGGGATCATATCCTTCGTAATCGAAGAGAAAATAGCCAAAGGTGATCCCGCCGCTGATGCCAAGCAGCAACGCCTCACTGAGTGGAATATCGTGGTAGCTGTAGATGTTGTGGAGGCTGCCGGTTTCATAGTGACGGCCAGCGAAATGATGGTAATTGTTGAGTACAGTCATTGCGGGAAACTCCATTTTGTTTGCAATCTAAGCGCATTGTAAAGTCAAAATGGAGTTTCCCCACAAAAAAGAGACATAGTCGGCACTTTTTAGATGAGGGTGGGATGTTTCCACCCCGGTGAACTATGCGTAATTTAGCTTCGCGGGATGTACAAAGTCAATAAATCGACTGTCAGTGTCCTCGTCATAAACAAATACAAGTGGCACTGAATCGAAAATCTCAAAAAATTCTTCCCACGTTACAGGGGTAAAACCTTCATCTTCAGTTTGATCTGGAAAAATCACACCTAAGGATAGCTGAGGATATGAGGTATTTTGTTTCATGGCCGGTATGCCAGCATATCTCTCTATCCAATCCTGAATGGTCTGATGGTCAATGGTAAATTGTGTCATTAAACACCTCCCATAAACATACTATAAGATTTTTACAAGAAAAATGTTAACAGAATCTAACAACGTGCCTCATTGCCTGCTAATCCTCCAAGCAGCAAATCGTAACTTTTAGTGCTCAGAATGGTAGAAGAAGCGGTACAATGGGACAAGGCTGGCACTTTAATCCGGGAGGAGTGATGTCCACGATTCTAGTCGTCGATGATGAATTGACCATTCGGGAGGTTGTGCGTAAATATCTCGAACGCGAGGATTATGATGTGCTGGAAGCCGATAATGGAAAGCAGGCCCTTGATATTCTCAGCCGCGAGAAAATTGACCTGATGGTGCTGGATATTATGCTGCCTGAATTAGACGGCTTTGCCATTGCGGACAGCCTGCGTAATGCCAGCAAGTATGGAAGCCTCTACCAGAACAGCAATATCCCCATCATCATGCTCACCGCCCGCACCGAAGAAGAGGACCGGCTGTCCGGGTTTGAAGCAGGGACTGATGATTATGTGGTGAAGCCATTCAGCCCGCGTGAACTGGCGATGCGCGTAAAAGCGGTGCTAAAACGCTCAGCACCCCCCACCGTTGATGACGATATTCCACTGGAATTTGGGGTGCTGCGGCTGGATATGCGGGCACGCAGTCTCACGGTTGATGGCAAGCCAATAACCCTCACCACCAAGGAATTCGAACTGCTGTGCTTTATGGCCCAGAATCCGGATCAGGTATTCTCACGGGCACAGTTGCTGGACAAAGTCTGGGGATATGAATTTTACGGTGATGAGAGTACGGTTACCGTCCACATTCATCGCCTGCGAGACAAAATTGAAAGCGACCCCGATAACCCGCGTTTCATCGAAACCGTATGGGGGGTCGGTTATAAGTTCAAGGGAGTGTAGATGAGTCGTCAGGTCAACCCATATTTGTTTGTATTTTCCAGCGCACTGATTGCTTTAGCTCTGGCAATCATAATTATCATCGGGGTCATGAATCCGCCCGCAAGGGATGTACAACTGCTCATTCTGTTTATGGGCAGCACGGCCATTATCACCCTTTTTGTGGCGTATGTCCTGCAAAAACTGCGACTGGTGGAACGCTTCCCCAGTCTGCGGCTGGTCATCCCGGTCACGATTGTTTTAACGGCTTCCCTGCTAGTATTCAATGTGTGGGTCACGGCGCGTTTGATGTTTATCAGTGACCACGACTTTTATCTGACAACGGCGTTGTTGATTTTTGCGAGTCTGGTGGCTACCGGATTCGGTACATTTCTTACTGCCCACATCACGCAGCGTCTGTCACTGCTCTCAAACGCGGCAGAAGTGCTGGCAGGTGGGCGGTTTGATGAGCGGCTTGAGGTCAAGGGCAGTGATGAAATCGCGCAACTGGCGAAAACCTTCAATATGATGACCGAGAGTCTTGAGAAACTGGATGAGCAAAAACAGGCTATTGACCAGACGCGGCGCGACTTGATTGCGTGGGTCTCACATGACCTGCGGACACCGTTATCCACCATAAGGGTTATGCTGGAGGCGATTCAGGATGGCGTGGTGGACGATCAAATGACCCGTGACCGCTATATTAACAACAGCCTCAAGGAAATTGAGCATCTGAGCCGTCTGATAAATGACCTGTTTGAGCTAGCGAAACTGGATACCGGACATGTCGAGATGCACTTTCAAAGTGCCTCGCTGCGTGATCTGGTGTCTGATACATTGAGCGTGATGTCCGCGCAGGCCAAATATCGCGGCGTGAATTTAACGGCTAAAGTCAGCAGTAATGTTGACATGGTGTATATGGATGCCCACAAGATTCAGCAGGTGCTGTATAACTTGCTGGATAACGCAGTGCGCTATACGCCGGAAGATGGCACGGTTCAGTTAACAGTTCAACTCTATGGCAAAGACGTGCAGATTGACATCCATAATTCTGGCGTTGTGATTGATAACGAGCAGTTGCCACATATTTTTGACAGTTTCTATCGTATTGAGAAATCGCGGAAGTGGGAAAAGGACGGACGGCGCAGCACCGGACTTGGCCTGACAATTGCCCAGCGTTTCGTGGAGGCGCATAAGGGGCGTATCTGGGCCGAGAGTTCGCAGGAAAAGGGAACCGTGTTTAGTTTTACGCTGCCGGTTATCGTCTGACGGAGCGCCAATCATCCGCCAGTGTATTTGCCAGCCATACACTCAGCGCAATCATACCGCCCGGACACAACACCAGTAAGGGTGCTTGCTCCAGATAACCCCGCCCCTGATCCAGCATCACGCCCCAATCGGGCTGTGTGTTGCTGCCGCCCAACCCCAGAAACGCCAGTGCCGCTTGATAGAGAATCATCCAGCCAAAGATAATAGAGCCAAAAGAGGTCAGTGTGGGTATTGCGGTTGGGATGAGATGAAATAGGAAGATGCGCATGGTCCCGGCCCCGATGGCACGGGCACCTTCAATATGAGGGGCATTCCCGGCAATCTGGACCGCATCGGTTGCCACGCGGGCATAGGGTGCAACCCCTGCCAGACCAATTGCCAGCGCCAGTGTCAGCCAGCTTCCGGCGAGCAGCGTACGTATCACGAGAGCAATCAATAAGGCCGGGAAGGCCAGCAGCGCATCGAGCAGGACTCCGGCGGGAAACCGGAACCAGCGGCTCTGATGCAGAGCACTGAAACTCAGGCCACCGCCGACAGCGATGCCTGTGGCGAGGATTGCCGCGCCAAGCGTTCGCCGTCCCCCGATGACCAGACGCGACCATAAATCACGTCCGAGATGGTCTGTACCCAGCCAGTGTTCGGAGGAAGGCGGTTCGAGTTCAGCGCCTGATTCGGCGAAAATCGGATCATGGGTTGATAACAGAGGCATGATGGCGATGAAGAAGAAAAAAATTGTAATGATAAAGCGTTTCGTCATTTTTTAGTGGCAGGGATCAGCAGAGTAAAGGAACTGCCCTCATCAACCGCGCTCTCGCAGGTAATTTTGCCGCCGTGTAACTCGGCGAGACCTTTCGCAATGGCGAGACCGCTGCCCGTGCCGGGATGTTCGTTTTCGTGGCGGGTGGCCTGATAAAATGGCTCAAAAATGTGAGGCATGTGTTCGTCTTCAATGCCCAGACCGTTATCAACCACCTGAAAGCAGGCATAGACGTTACCGTTGCGGCTCGTGAATGGCTGCACGTAAAGGGCAAAAGTGCCACCATCGCGGTTGAATTTGACCGCGTTATCCAGCAGACAGTCCAGAATCTTGATCATGTAGGTGCTGTTGCTGAGGATGGGAGGGGTCGCGGGATCAATTTCGTAGATGAAGTGCAGCGATTCGTGCTGGGCAGTCTCCAAATAGCGTTCAATCAGGCCGTCCAGACTGACCATATAGTTATCAATGCGAAAATTCAGGTGGAAGGCGTCCGGATCATTGTGGGTTTCGAGTTCGACCAGCAGGATAAAATCCTCGATGAGACGGCGTAAGCGCTGCGCACCGGAATCAATCCGGCCCAGCATCGTCCGCAGTTCGTCGGCGGTAATCTGGTCGCTGCTGGTTTTCAGGAGGTCGGAATAGCCAATCACGTAAGTCAGAGGGGTGCGCAGTTCGTGGTGCAAGATGGTCATGATCTTATCTTTGAGTTCCGCGACATCACTTTGATACTGGTCACGTATCTGTTTATGGCGCTCCAATTTGGCGTTGACCGCGAGGATAAGCTCATCGGTCATAAATGGTTTGGTCAGGTAATCATCCGCCCCCAGCAGCCGACCCACGTTCATGTCCGAACGCTCACTTTTGGCGGTCAGGAAAATAAACGGGATGTGTATCCAATTGGTCTGCTTGCGAACTTCTTTCAGGAAATCGTAACCATCCATGCCCGGCATCATGATGTCTGACAGGATGAGATCCGGCGGACGATCTACGTGATCGAGCACTTTGAGCGCGTCGTAGCCGTTTTCGGCGGTAATTACCTCATATTTTTCGCGTTCTAAAATCTCGCGAATGCCATCCAGCAGGATACGTTCATTTTCAACAACAAGAATTTTAGGTGTGTACATCATTGTGCACCTGTCTGCGCCAGTAAGGTGTTTTTTTCTAAGATACTCGAAAAAGTAAAAATCTTCTAGACTGTCGGAAAATGTCAACCTGTGATTCGATAACGACCCACCACCTTAACGAGATTGTCGCTTGGATAAACTGCCGGGGGGAAGTACAATAACGACGATTTTGCATCATCAGGAGGCATACAAAACGTGGTTAGCCCCTTAGACTGGCTACTCGGTCTATTTTCATTAGACATCGGAATTGACTTAGGAACAGCCAATACTCTGGTCAGTGTGCGTGGTCGGGGAATCGTGATCAATGAGCCTTCCTATGTAGCAATCGAAAAGAAAACACGCCGTCCAATCTCGGTTGGACAGGAAGCTAAAGAAATGGCCGGTAAGGTTCCCAGCAAGATTATCGTTGTCCGCCCCCTGCGTGATGGAGTCATCAGTGAATTTGAGATCACTGAAGCCATGCTCAACTATTTCATCCAAAAAGCCCACGAACAGACCTGGGTCCCCATCCCCCGCCCTCGCGTGGTGGTCGGAATCCCGTCGGGTGTGACGGAAGTGGAGAAACGGGCGGTCTATGATGCGACGATGAGCGCCGGGGCACGTGAAGCATTCCTGATTGAGGAGCCGGTCGCGGCGGCGATTGGGGCGGGCCTGCCCATTCAGGAAACACGCGGCAGCATGATTGTGGACATTGGCGGCGGGACGACAGAGGTTGCCGTGTTCTCGTTGGGCGGAATCGTCATCAGCCGCAGTATTCGCGTGGCGGGTGACGAGATGGATGAGGACATCGTGCAGTATATGCGCTCCAAATATAACCTGCTAATCGGGGAGCGCACCGCCGAGCGCATCAAGATTGAAATCGGCTCGGCCTACCCGCTGCTGGAAGAACGCACGATGATTGTGCGCGGACGTAATCTAATTACCGGCCTGCCCGAGGCCCGCGAGGTTAGCTCCATTGAAATGCGCGAGGCACTGGCGGGATCGGTGGGTATTCTGGTGGATACTATCCGCGATGCACTGGATGAAACGCCGCCGGAACTGATTGCCGACCTGATGGAATCCGGCATCTGTATGGCGGGTGGTGGCAGCCAGCTTAAAGGACTGACCGAACGCATCGCCGACGAGATGAATGTGCGGGTGTGGCTGGCGGAAGATGCCATGACCTGTGTGGCACGCGGCGCGGGGCGTATCCTCGAAGATTATGACAACCTGCGCAGTCTGTTGGCGGGGTTGGAACGCGGTTCCACACAGCATTAAATTTTGCATTTGCGATCAAGGCGTGGTGTTCTGAACCGCTGAAACATCACACCCGATTAAAATCGGCTGCTACGAAAGGCAAAATCCACTAAAGGGATTCGGGGATTGAGGTTTGACTGGTCGGATGCGTTTTTTCGGACGCCCCGTTGGGCGTCCCTACGAAAATCTGTCACAGTAGGTATATGGGAGCATCAATGAACATCAGCGATATACAACTGCTCTTTGATTACAATTACTGGGCAAATCACCTGATGTTGACCACAGCGGCGCAGTTATCACCGGAGCAGTTGACGCGGCGAACGTTGTTCCCGTGGGGCAGCCTGGGCCGGACATTGATTCATACGATGGATTCGGAACACACATGGCGTCATCTGTGCCAGTATGTCCAGCTCGTGCCGCGTTTAATCGAGACTGAAGAATTCCCGACGCTTGACTCCATCGCGTCGTACTGGAAAAACGAAGAACTGGAGATGCGGTCTTATCTCAACAGCCTCCATAATGATGATTTGGATAACATCATCCGCTACGAAACCCCGGAGGGAGTGCGCGAGCGGGTGTTGTGGCATTGTCTGGTGCATGTGGTCAATCATGGCACACAGCACCGCAGTGAGTGTGCGCAAATGTTGACCGAGTTTGGGCACTCACCGGGCGGTATTGATTTTTCGAAGTATCTGAACCTGCGGGCTGCTGGAATGGCGTGACTCCGGGATGAACTTATCTCTCGTAAAAATTTACCCCGAATATTGCCCGATAGCCTCCTCAGCATAAGGTCTACCACTACTGCTATAGATGTCGATCAGGGCTTTGACATCGAATGGAATCCTGCGAAAGGTGAGTTCAATTCGCCCGTCTGTGATAGACAAGACAGCATATTCTGCCCAGCCGTCGGCATGGAAATCATCGTCGGGCTGGTCATGCCGATAAGCAAATCCCACGCTGCCCGGATTAAAGTGGAAGGTGCGCCCAAAATGACGGACAAACTGCACATGGGTATGTCCACCGGTATAAATCATGTCGTCACGCGGCTCTAAATAGGCCCGTATCTCTTCATCGGGTGTGGTGGGCAAGATAACATCATCGAAGGAACGTGGTGAGCCGTGATAACACAGCAGTGTATGCCCGGTGTCCACAGGCAGTTCGATGGTCGGTTTAAAGGTCTTCATAAAAGCGATGTCGGCCTCAGAAAGTTGAGTGAGCTGCCAGTCGCGCACCGTATCCAGCTTCTGACGGCGTTCTTCCGTGATTTGTTCCGCGCCGCTGTCCTCACCGGAAATAAGCCAATCATCAGCGTTGCCCATGACAACAGGACACGCCAGTTCGCGCAACCGTGAGACGACCTGTGATGGCTGCGGGCCGCCCTGTACAGCATCCCCCAGACAGACCAGTTGATCGATTGATTCAAGCTGTAAATCGGCAAGCACGGCATCCAGCGCCACGCAGTTGCCATGCATGTCTGAAATGATTGCGATTTGCATAGTGGTTCCTTTTGGTTTTAAGGTTAAACCTCAAAAAAGAATTCAAATAGCACCTCAATAAATACTCGCGTTAACCCAATCAGGTTTCGTAAACTTTGGTGTCTCATCGCGGGTGCGGTACCATAAAGTGGGTTTCTGAGTATAAGTTTCTGAAAGGTGGTTGGGATCAAATCCCCCGACCTAACACCTACTGATGAGATAATGGATTTTCTACTGTCTGCGCCAACACCAGAGGAAGTGATTGCCGTGCGCCCATCACCAGCGGCACAAGAGCGGCTGCGTTATCTATTGGACGGTAATCGTAATGAAACTCTCAACGATGCGGAACGGGCTGAATTGGAAACATATCTGCAAGTTGAACATTTCGTCCGTCGGTTGAAAATCCGTGCTCGTGAAAGGTTGGCTGAGGGTGAATAACTTATCTTCCTGAATTATTGTTGTTAGTATTAAGGCTGACTTGCCGCGCAAAACTCAATATCACTTACCATCGCCATTGTATTTACATCCCACAACATGATGTGACCATTATCAACGACTGCAAGAAGGTTTTCTTCTGGGTGGAAACGTATATCAGGGCCGAATTTTCTTGCGTTGTACAAGAGTTTACCCTCCTCTTCAGCAACGGTTTCGCTGGTCCAGTCGAGTTCCCATACAATGATTTTCTCATCAACCGGAGCTGATAGAAAAGAGTTATCATAACTTAGGGATACATTGTCCATGTATTCGGTTGAGGTACGTAGAGTATGCAATGTGTCTGTTTCAACGTCATACAAGCCCAGATGGGAAAAGTTTGTTGCAATTGAGATTATTGAGTCATTGCTATATTCTAGCTCTCCTATTATCGCGCCTGCCCAATTAGCTTGTTCAGTCAAAAAAACCCAGTCAACAAATTGATTGTTTTCTAAGTCATGGAAGTAAAGCCAGGGAAAACCTGGCCCGGTTATTACGATAATATCCTGATGTGGGTCAAATATGACAGATGCTGTTCCATGAGTCCATGTCATTTCTTCAAGTTTCTCTCCTGTGTCAAGGCTCCATATGTTGATAATCGGCTCAGCCATGCTACCTGATACAAATATTGGAGAAATGGCACTTGCAGCGATAGCATTTACCCGATTCGTATGTGCTTTAAGATGATGTTGTATTTGCTCTAACTCGACATTCCACAGAATTAGATCGCCGTTTCTGTGTCCGGTAATTAGTATTTCATTGTCATAAGAGAAATCGAGGGCATGGGCTGGCGATTCGTGCTCAAGGACAATATAGTCCAGCAATTGTCTGGACTCATATCTCACAATGTATGTACTGAATTCGCCACTGATTGCCACCATTTCGCCATTCGGTGACCATTGGATGTCGTAGACAAAGCAGTCGTTATTGGTGTTGGTAGAGGAAGATAATGTGGAGGGCGTGACCACCAATATACCGATTAATACAATGAAAATAGCTCTATAGTATTTCATCTCATCGCCTTTTTTCTATCGATGTTCGGGGTCCTCATTCCGTTCTTCGAGTTCGGTGACGCGGCGCAGGAAATCGACGCTTTGCAGGCGTTTTTCCAGCAGGATGAGCGCCTATTGGCAAGTTTAACATGTCATCCGGCGATTGAAAATCCGCGCCGTTGAAACGTTGGCTTCACCTGACAGACAGATTTTGCGCTGACTTTCCCTCGACTCAGGTATAATAGGATCGCAGGTAAATGAGACGGGTGACAATGATGACTGACCACGAGTTTGACTTACTAACCAAACAGGTTGAAAAGCTGGATTACCAGCACCAACTCCTGCTCGTTGAGAGACTTGTTGCTCTGATTGAACAGCATGAAAGATTCTCTCAGACAGAAGACACCTGGACTGCTGAAGAGTTAGCCGAACTGCTCAAACCCCAAAAAGCGTTGACGGGCAAAGAAATGGTTGAACAGGGTTTCATTGGCGGTTGGGAAGATATGGGAATCGAGGATGGAGCAGAGTGGGTTAACCAACAGAAAGCCCTTAGAAAAGCAAAAAGAAAGAAAAAGCTGCGGTGGTAAAGGCCCTCGTTGACACATCGGTCGTGGTTGATATTCCCCCTCTATACTCGAAACCTGAAGCACTTTAAGCCATTGATTGACAGTCTGGCACAAAAGCCTTACTAGGCATCCGTTCGCAAGGAATAAAGTGAGATTTGGCTTAGAATGGATGACCGGGATCAATATTTCGTTCTTCGAGTTCGGTGACGCGGCGCAGGAAATCGACGCTTTGCAGGCGTTTTTCCAGCAGAAAGATGATCGTGTTGTGGAGGATGCGCTGTAAATCGTGGTGGATGAGCGGCCCGACCGTGAGCACCTTAATCGTCTCCCACTCCGAGCGCATCATGTGGCGCAGCACTTTGAAGACGGGCAGGGGCAGCGCCGTCATGTTGACGTGGCCCGCCGCATGGTCCCGGCACACCACGCCGCCCTCAATCACGCTGTAGAATTGATCTTCGGGCTGCAAGCGTTCCCCGCCGATGGCGCAGGTGAAAAACGTCGGTGCATAACCCATCGCATTCAAAATGTGCATCTCGTAGTAGCGCGAGACAAGGCGCAAATCGACACCCGGCTCGGACAGCCAGTTCAGGCCATTCACGAGCAGGTCAAACGCTTCCGGGATTTGCATTTCATCGACGGCGAAACGATCAACCAGTTCAGCAAACAGGCTGGCATAACCGATGCGGTGCAGGTCGCCTTGCAGAGCCAGAAATGGTTCCAGCAGTTCGACCTGAGTGATAATGTACAGGTCGCGCCCTTTGGAGAGGACGACCTCGGCCAGCGTGTACAGCTCGACATGCCCGGCGGCTTTGGCGGTTGGTTTGCGCACGCCTTTAGCAACGGCGCGGATTTTGCCATAATCCTCCGTGAAGAGCGTCACCAGACGGTCCGCTTCGCCGAGGTCGCTGCGGCGCAAAATGATGGCTCGTGTTTTGGCAACGCGCCCGCGTGAGGACATAGGGCTTCAGTCTACCGATTCTAACGCTTTCGGCCCGAAGGCGTGCAGCAGCAGGTCGTTGAGGGGGAGTTTGTGAACTAATATGCCATCGCCGTTGTAGGCATAAACAGGCAGTTCAGGATTGAATTCGCTGAGGAACTGGCGACACATGCCGCATGGTGTTCCGCCGTTGGGGGTGACGACCGCGATAGCTACAAATTCGCGCTGCCCACTGCTAACAGCGATGGATGCAGCGGCACGCTCGGCACAAATGCCCACCGGGTAGGCCGCATTTTCGACATTACAGCCTGCCGCGATGCTGCCATCTCCGAGTAAAATAGCCGCACCGACGTGGTAATGGCTGTAGGGGGCGTAGGCGAGATCTTGAACATCAAGGGCTGCCTGTAATAGCTGTTTTTCTTGCTGGGGGGTGATTTCTGCCATAAGATTTACCGCAGAGGACACCTGGCTTTAGCCGGGTGGGGAATGCGGCTTTACTCCTTTGCCAAATATGTATGTTTCCTAAAATGGACCGTTTTTGATGCTGACATTCAGCCAGGAACGGCCAAACCTGTATTCTCTCTTCGACGTGGCACTTAAGGCTTAGTTCATTGAACGTGGCATTTAAGGGTTCTGCCGGAGTGGTTCAGACTAGAGAAGTATCCG
>JAKEEQ010000265.1 GCA_022616515.1 Chloroflexota bacterium
AGCGGCCCGCAAGTGTGACCTTGGACGTAGGTGAAGCCGGGAGGCACGCTCTCGTCCGAGCTTCTCCCGAACATGGTGAGCTTCCTGTCGAGCGTCGGATACCAGCGCGACGCGCTGAGGATCGGCTTGTTTCGGAGATCGGCCTTCAGCTTCGGGCCATCGGCTCGCTCGGGGAACGGCCCGGCCGGAAACGAGTAGTTCTCGAGGGTGCAGCCGGACATTGATCTTGAGGGGTTCGCTTGTGCCTGATAAGCCAGTAGCACCATTCACCAGACTTTCATAGCCATCAATCGGATCAACATCGAGCAGCAGCAGCATGACTGAACCTATCAGCAATGCGGCGACAACAGAAACAATTGGCAGCAGTAAGTTGAATAGGACGTCGACGACTTTCGATGAGTAAAACAATTGTCGGTAATTTTGCATGATCTGATTATCAGTTGCCGTGAGCTTTATGGGCGTGATTCTAGCGAGGCCCAATAAAATTTAATTGGACAAATTGTACATTATATGCTGCACATCAGCACATTTTCGATGAAAATGCGATTCAAACGTAATTTCAGCAGGGATGGTGTGCAGTTACCCAACCTGCCCTAGAACGACAGTGATATAGTGCTCCTGTGACTCGTCGGAGAGCGTGATAAACGGGTTATCCTGGTCCTCCCCATCAACGACCATTTTTTTGACGCCCCGCTGAACACCATCCGGGTTTTCAACATGAATGTGATAGGTTGCTGGCCCGTTGCGGTAGGTGATTGAGAATCCCGACCAATCGTGTGGGATACAGGGGTTTATGAAAAGTTTCCGACCCTCACGCCGGATGCCCAGCAGCGCTTCAATGCCAAGCCGGTACAGCCAACCCGATGAGCCGGTATACCATGTCCAACCACCACGCCCGGTATACGCCGGGGCACTGTACACATCGGCGGCGACGACATAAGGCTCGACGCGATAGTGCTCGGCCCGTTGCGGTGTATCAGCATGCAAAATCGGGTTCAACATCTTGAAGAGCTGCTCTGCATATGTTCCTTCACCCATTTGCGCGAAGGCCCACACCGTCCAGATGGCGGCATGAGTATACTGCCCGCCATTTTCCCGAACGCCGGGTGGATAACCTTTGATGTAACCGGGATCTTTCTCAGTTTCATCGAAAGGTGGCGTGAATAGCAGGAGAAGCTGGTCGTCCGTCTTAATGAGCATTTCCCGAAGCGATTGCATTGCTTGTGTGGCCCGTTCTGGTGAGGCAGCACCCGAAATAATCCCCCATGATTGAGCAATCGAGTCAATGCGGCATTCGTTATTAATGGCTGAGCCAAGCGGTGTGCCATCATCGTAATAGGCGCGACGATACCACTCACCATCCCAGGCGTGCTGCTCAAGGGCGGTTTGCAGATCATCCAGCCGTTTACGATAGCCGGTCACCTTTTCATCGTCGCCCATCAACTGGCAGATGCTCAAGAAGTTGTTGACTGTTTCGTAGATAAACCAGCCGACCCATACGCTTTCGCCCTGACCTTCAATCCCGACGCGATTCATGCCATCGTTCCAGTCACCACTGCCCATCAGCGGCAGATCATGGCGTCCCCCGGTAAAACCTCGCTCAATGGCCCGCAGGCAGTGCTCATACAGCGTGTATTTTGGGCTGGTGGACTCGTAGTAGCCGTAACGCTCGTCTTCGTCGGGTCCGAGCGGCGCGCCGATTTTGAATGGGATTTCCTCATACAAGATTCCAGTGTCTCCTGTTGCCGATACATACTGTTGCGTGACATATGGCAGCCAGAGCAGGTCGTCTGAAAAGCGGGTACGGATACCGCGCCCGGACGGCGGATGCCACCAGTGCAAGACATCCCCTGCTTCAAATTGATGAGCAGCGGCCCTCAAAATATGCTCTCTGGCAACATCAGGACGGGCATAAACGACTGACATCACATCTTGAAGCTGATCGCGGAAACCATAGGCCCCACTTGATTGATACAGCGCCGAGCGGCCCCAGATACGACACGATAACGCCTGATACAGCAGCCAGGGCAAAATGGTGTTCATCGATTCGGAAGGCGTCTTAATTTCAATCGCCTTGAGGATATTTTCCCACTTGGCCTTCGACTCTTCCCATGTCCGTTTGAGTCGCTCTTCATCACGATACTGTCGAGCCAGTCTCAGTGCTTCATCATGGCCCACACCGCCGCCAATGATGAAGTAAACGTCTTCAGTATCGCCCGGAGGTAGATCAATGTGCAGTTGGACAGCAGCACAGGAATCACGTCCCGGCTCGACTCTTCCCGCCAACCCGATGCGCTTGAGAGCTGCCGGTTCCGCATAGCGACCCAATCTCCCCAAAAATTCTGTTCGATCAGTGGTCAGGCCATGAAAATCTTTGCTGGCGGAAACGAACATATAACAGTCGCCAAAGTCAAGGTTATACGGGTTGCGCACAAGTAAAGCCTGTGTGCTTTGATCAAAGTCGGGTATAAGGTACTGCTGTGTTACATCACGCACCGGGCCAAGTACCCACTCACCATAATACGTGGCGGTGATACGGCGTGTTCTATCGGCAGTGTTTTCCAGCCGCAGTTTGATGATTTTCACCGGATCTTGCGGGGCGACAAAGAGGGTAAGCTGCTGGTACAGGGCATGGCTGTGATGCTCAAAAATCGTGTAGCCAGCCCCATGTCGAATCAGGTAAGGCTCATCTGGTCCGGCAGGCAGCGGTGTTGCACTCCACACCTCACCGTTTTCTTCGTCTCTGAGGTAGATAATCTCGCTCGGCATGTCAATAACCGGGTCGTTGCGCCATGCCGTCAGCCGATTCTCGCCGCTGTTAATCGCCCAGCTAAAGCCGCCGCCTGTTTCCGAGACGGTGAAACCAGCCCGTTCATTGGCGATTACATTAAGCCAGGGGGCTGGCGTTGTGGTTCCCGGTTCGCGGTAAATCACATATTCCATAACATCCGGGGCGAACCCGCCAAACCCGTTATCAAAGCTCAAGTTAGTGGGTCGCGGCAATGGTGCTGTGGTATCCGCTTCGTCTACATCAAAGGCCGTTGTCGCAAACGCAGGCAGGTAAACATCAGTCTGATCCAGCCTGTTCAGTTGTTCATCCAGCGACCCCTGTCGGGCATCCAGAAAAACCCGTGCCGATGCTGCCAGCAGGGTGAGGTCTGCATCACCAATTTGATCACTCTGGATGATGAAGATGCCATCATGGCGATTCAACCACAATCCGCTTTTCATGACCGTGATTAAGCGATGTGCTTGATTATAAAGAGTCTGGTTGTAATCGGTGTCACTTCGATTAATGATCACCAGGGTGGTTTTGATCTGCCGGTTGCGCCAGTAGGTGTGAGCCAGAATCAAATCGCGCACCAGCAGCAGGTCGTTTTCCGTATAGATATTGACCATCAGAATCGGATAGTCGCCGGAAATCCCATAGGCCCACAGCCCCGACTGCGACTGCGTATTGTTTGCCAGCACCGATAATGGCGCACGCAGTGCTGGTTGGGGATAGACAAGTGCTGACAGGAGGGTCTGGATATTTTTGAGATCGCCGGTGCTCATTTCCAGACGCTGAAGTTCCCGTTCGCCGCGAATATTCGACTGCTCAAAGGCCAGATTAATCGATGTCCACATCTGATATTTTTGGGCTAACTCCAGAGCCTTGTCGCGAGTATCTGCGGCAAATGTCACATAAGCAACCACAACAGTTGCATACGCCTCAAGCAACATCTCGCGGCCAAGCGCCACAATTGGGTCCAGTGTCATGCCAGTGGTCCCGGTAAAGCCTGATGCTAGGTCCTCAAAGGCCACCGGGTTGTGAATGGTGCGGTTGCGGCCTATGAACTGGCGGCGGTCGGTCTCATACAACCTTGCCGTGTCCGGCTGTCGTTCCTGCAAGGTGAGCAAGTGTCCCACGAAAAACGGTGATTCATGGGCAGAGCGGGGACGCCGGTGAAAGAGCAGCGTGTTTACCTCGTTGACATACTCGCTATCAATAAACATCTTGTTGAAGGCCGGATGGCGTTTATCAGCATCCTGTGGGGCCATCACGATTTCGCTGTAGCTTGACAGCAGTAAGCGGCGGGGACGATCACTGTGGTTGGTGAGTTGAATGCGCCTGATTTCCACATCATCTTCGGGCGAGACGGTAATCTCCATCTGGGCGAAAATATCCTGATTCCGGCATTCAAACACCGCTTTGTGCGGGTGAAAGACCGCCTTACATTGATCGGTCGAGACAGGCTGGTAGCCGATAGACCATGTGGCGTCCGCGTCTGCATCACATACATAGACCCAGCTACCCCAATCTTCCAGAGTGGTGTCCGCCCGCCAGCGGGTGAGCGCATTCGATTTCCACTGGCTGTAGCCGCTTCCCGAACTCGTAATGAGGACGCCGTAGTCTCCGTTTGAGAGGTAGTGAACGCATGGGACAGGTGGCTGCACAGAGACCTCCCACGGTGATAATCCGATATGGACAGGTTCTGGGGTGGAAATTTCTACTTGATCGGCAGATTCAAGACTTCTCGTTCGAGTGCGCGGAATCTGTTCCTGCAATAACAATTCGACACTTTGAATACGGGGATCACTGTGAAAACGTTCGACCATAATATCGTTATACAAATAGTTCGCGAGGCTCATCAAAATCATTCCCTGATGATGAGCCATATACTCGTAAACGTGAGCCAAATTTTGCCCTAACCGCAGTCGGCTCACCGTATAGTCTACTGCTTCAATCAGTCCATACATTTTCATCGCCCCAATGCTTTCCAACATATCTATATTTTCCATCACCGCCTCGGGTTTTAAGGGTAGGGCCAGCAGTGATGCATACGGCGAGATAACATACTCCTTTTCCAGACTGTACTTTAAAGCTAAATCCGGTGTGCCAAACGCTCGATACTGGTAGTTCATCTGCGCATCGAAAGCATAATAACCCGACTCCGACGTTCCCCAGGGCATATAATGCTGGCGGTAACTCATCTGGTGGTTAACCACCGTGTTATACGTTTGCTGGAGCAGCGTGTTGGGATAATTGCGCATGAAGAGGAGTGGCATAAGGTACTCGAACATCGTACCGCTCCATGAAAGCAGCGTCTGCTTGCCATTCACGAAAGTCACCGCACGCCCCAGATGCAGCCAGTGCTCCTGTGGGACTTGATCGAGGGCAATCGCGACCAGACTGCCAATCCGTGCTTCCGAAGCCAGCAGGTCATAGAAGCTGTTGTCAAGTTTCTGGTTCGTGACATTGTAGCCAATATGGAAAACTTTGCGGTTTTGGTTGAATAGAAACTCAAAATCCATCTCCTGTAAATAAGTCTCTATCTGGGATTGAAGCTGACTGAACGAGCCAAGCAGTACCTGAGTTGCCAGCCGAGCACTCGTCAACGCTTCATTCAGTTGCTCACACCACTCGGCAATGGACGGGTCGGCAGCAACTGCTAAATCCTGCAACTGTGTTAACTGTGTTTGTGCATCACGGTAGCGCTGGGCAGCTTCGCTCAGCGGCGGGGAGGTATCCAGAATCGCCGTCAGTTCTTGCCATGCCTCATTCATATTGGTACTAACTGACTCCAGAAGCGCCGCAGGTGGATTTGCCATGAGCGTTGCCCAGGGAAGCAGAATCTGCGTATCGCGGCGCATGTTCTCCAGATGGTGGCGTATGCGGGCAATTGCCAGCCGGATTTCCGCCAGACTTGTGGTATCCAGATTATGTCTGGCATTTACCAGCATAACAAGCTGTTCATTGAGTTCCGGCAGGTCATCCTCAACAAGGCTGTTTTGGAGGCGGATGTAGTCGGCAAGTGACCCTTTTGCCAGTTGAACCTTACGACGAATGCCAAGAAAATATTGATAAACGCCGTCAATGGCGGAAACACGAACACTCTGGATGCGAAGCACATTGCCCAGCAAGTCCAGCGTATCGACAAGGCCCTGCCAGCGCTGCCGATCCAGTGGTCGATTACCTGACAGTGCCTTTAAGCCTTGCTGCAAAGTAATGAGTGACCCGGCAAAATTGCCGCTGTCAACCATCGACACATATCGAGGCTCAAGTGGTCGCAACGTGCGTGTATCGTACCAGTTTAACAGATGACCGCGATGGCGCTCTACTTGATCTAAACTGTCGAACGCCAACTGCAAACGGGTCGCCATTTCGGGAAGCCCGATATAGCCCATGTCATAAGCCGCAAGGACGCCGAGCAAATAGAGTCCGATATTGGAAGGGGAGGTGTGGTGAGCCGTAATCTCACGCGGAACCTCCTGATAATGATCTGGTGGAAGCCAATTATCCTGAGGACCGACATAATACTCAAAGAAAAGCCATGTGCGCCGCGCCAACAGTCGCAGTCGTTCCCGCTGTTCTTCCGTCAGTGCCTTTATCGTCTGAACGATAGGCTGGCTGATGATATAAGCAATATAAGGTGATACAGCCCAACCCAGTAAAAATGGCAGCGCAACCATCAGGTTCAGCGGCCCTGTGAATATGATGGCTAAGGTTATGACAACCACCGCCGTTAGACTGGAGCGCATCTGCCTGATAGCAAGTTGGGATGATGGGTTTGCCCCAAATAATCGCACCGATTGGGCAGCACTGATCCATTGCAGCAAGTTTTGACAACGCCAGAGACGGTACAGTGTGGTGACTATCGCATGCACGCTGACATAGGCTTCATAGGGCAGAAAAAACACAAATAGCACCCAGCGCTGGAATTCCAGACTTATTTCATTGCCCACTACGCGCCAATTCGTAAGTTTTTGTGTGCCGAGCAGACGGTTTACAGGGCTAATTAGAAATGGAAACCCGGACGCCAGTAAGAAAAAAAGTGTCCATGTTAAAGCAACTCCCGGCAGAATTGTCCACCCGCCAATAAGAAACAGCAGCAGTCCGGGGGCCATGAGGCTGCGCCGCAAGTTATCGATAACTTTCCAGTAACCGAGCAGCGTAAAGTAGCCTCGACTTAACTGTCCGCTCAGAGAGGGTACATTCGGCAGCAGCCAGGGCAGCAACTGCCAGTCACCCCGTATCCAGCGGTGGAGGCGCTGCATGTGGATCAGGAAATGAGGCGGATAATCCTCTAGCAGAGTGATGTCGGTGACAAGGGCTGTTCGCGCATGCAAACTTTCAAACAGATCATGACTGAGCAGTCTATTTTCGGGTATACGACCAGCCAGACTATATTCGAAGGCGTTGACGTCATAAATGCCTTTGCCAACATAACTGCCTTCCCCAAACCAATCCTGATAGGCATCCGACACGGCTCTGGTGTACAGGTCGAGGCTGGTATCGCCCGCAAAAATGCGGGTAAACCATGTCCGGTTCGCTGAGGTTGGCATTACCTCAACGCGCGGCTGTAAGATGGCGTAACCTTTGACGACCGTACGAGTCTGCTCGTCAAACACGGGGTGATTCAATGGATGCGCCATCGTCGCAACCATCCGGCGGGCACTGCTTTTAGGTAAGACTGTATCTGCATCGAGGGTGATAACGTAACGTATGTCGTTCAGCACTGTCATATCGGCATTGGTGAACGAATACGAGGTTTCTGATTCTGGATTCAAAATCAACTGGTTGAATTCGTGCAGTTTACCACGCTTGCGTTCCCATCCCATCCATTGATTTTCTGTTGGATTCCAGCGCCGCTCACGCAGGAAATACATAAAACGGGGTGTCACCTGCTCCGGATATTTCGCATTTAAGTCGTTCATGCACTGTGCTACATGTTCGCGCAGTGTCTCATCTTCCGGCAAATGCTGTTTCTGGGCGTCGGTGTAATCCAACAGAAGGGCAAATAGAAAATTGGGATCGCTGTTGCGCAGGGAATGAAGTTCAATGTGCTGACAAAGCGAGTCCACCTCATCCTCACTGGTTAGCAGGGCCGGAATGACAATAATGGTGCGAATTTCGGGCGGAACACCGTCTTCATAATCCATTTTCGGAAGCACGGATGGTTCGACGGTGCGTGTAATAATCCAATTCACAACCTGTACTGCCACCAGACTGGACGGCAGCAGCGACAGGGTAAATGTCATCGCCAACAGTGTCAAGGACACGGTATAGGTAGTGGCATAAGCCACTATCAACGCCAGGACAACCCCCGTCAAGAATGAAATACTACCTGTGTACACGAGGAAGGCGTGGCGGTGCAGCCAGCGTGCGATGCGCATATTCACTGGCGGCTCAAATCCAAGCATTGCCTCTAGCTGTCCGCGCCCCTCGTCAATAAGATAATAGCCCACATGTCGAAACCGCTCTGCCTCTCCACTGGCTTCACCGGCCAGTTGAATTACCGAATGGGCAACAGCTTCCTGAGCTTCGCCTGTCAAAGGTGCAAGGGTTTCAATCTCGGTGCGATAAAGGTTGCGGGTGGCGAAATCCATCTGCGCATAGACTTCTGCTGGGTCTTGCCGCAGGATGTGTTCTACCCGGCTGACCGCCTCAAAGTAGATTTTCCAGTCCTGCATGGCGAGCCGACGCAAATTTTGGACGGATACAGCCACGAGCGCGTCGGTCGCCGGTGTTTCGAAAAGCTCGATTCCGGTAGGAAGTGACGGTAGATCATCTAGCCCTGCCAGCTGGCAGATACCATAGGTTAGATTTTCAAGGTTAATCAAATTCAACATCGCCGGTAACGCCCACAGTTCACCGATGGTTAAGGGCGCTACTACCTGATAAATCTCCACAAACTGCTCAATGTACGATAACGATAGCGACTCCTCCGAAGAGGCCACCATATCGCGGGCCAATGCATAAACACGCGGATAACCTTCCAGATTGGTGTTGACAAGTTTTGGCAGGTCGCGATAAGTGCCAGATTGAATGTCTTCCAACACCTGACTCAACGACTGCCTCACAACATAAAAATTATCTAGCAGCCATTCCCCGGCCAGCGAAACGACCAGTTTCTCGCGGCTGGTTTGCATAAAGTGTTGCTGGGCCTGCCGCAGAAGAGACTTGTAGCGTTCCGGTTGCTCCAGAATTAGCAGGTTTTTACCATCACCGTGAGCGATGATTTTGTGGGATTGGGCTAACTCATGTATGTAAGCCTCTAGAACCTGAAGATTTTCTAGAGGCTGGCTGCCAGTGAAATATGTCTCGATTGTTTGGGTAGAAACCATCTACTAGCGGACCTTTGTGTGGGGTGCTTCGTTTTGATGACGAGCAGCTCGACCTTGTTCAGTACTCAAATCTTGAACCGTTAAGACTGGGATTCGACTTGAAGCAATCAAGCTTCGCGTGATGTGTCCACACGGTTGGTGGGGATCTCCAGTATAACCATGTGCACACAGGATCAGCAAATCTGCCTTTTCTTCTTCAATCAGGTTCTGAAGCCCTGTCACCACATTGTCATCAATGTTTATATGCACTTTCACGAGGCATTGAACGCGATCCGCTGTTTGTTCAAGATACCGCTTAACCTGTTTATGATTCGTTCTAACAAGTTCTTCCGATAATTTGAGGTCGTGTTCGCTTAACGGGGCACGTCGCGGCATCTCCGGTTTTTGCACGATGTGGGCAAGTACAAGTTCACCGTTACAAAGTTGTGCAATCATCGTGGCCATGGGCAGGGCACTCTCGGCACGCTGTGACCCATCGAGCGGCACCACGATTTTTTGATAACACTCGGTTTCTTGCATGTCGGACGCGGGCTGGTAGTCGTGATGTAAAGTGATGATTGGCACGCTGCTGTTTTTGATCATCATGTTCATCAGATCGCTGACATTGTCGGTTTTTCTCACCATTACAACAAGGTCAACATGTTGCTTTTCTGCATAGTCGATAATGTCGGCGGGGTCCGTACTATCCAGCAGTTCGGTATGAACGTCGATTCCGGCCTGCCGCAGTTCGGCAGCCATTTCATCAATGCCCGTCTTCACTTCAACCTTATGAATATGCCATTCCAGTGGATCAATAAAGTGATTTCCACCCGGTGAAGAGGAGGGCGTCAGGCGACATAAGAGTGTTATTCTGGCCCCCAGATGACGTGCAATAGGTTTTGTCTGTTGAAGAGTATCTTCAATCGAGTCAGGTGTGCTGACAACAAGTATATGTTTTAGCATTAGATTCCCTGGCAATTATAATAAGACTTTGTATACAATATAAATTCTATTGCTATAAAATCCGTAAGAGTGAGGCAAACCTTTACATTTTTTATTTGTAAGCGTTATTTGTAGTGATCACTGAAACTTCACTCGGAGTGGACTGTTCGAGATGTTCGATTGGATGCGGAAACCAGTAACCGTCTGTCTGATGAAAAGTCTCCACCGTACCACATGAACATGCCCATTGCAAGAGTTCCTGCTGGCAGATCGCGCATTCCAACTGCCCCAAG
>JAKEEQ010000266.1 GCA_022616515.1 Chloroflexota bacterium
ATACTTGTCATTGAACTGTCCTCCTAAGTTGGTTGGTTTGCTGACTTCCCATCTTGGGAGACAGTTCTTTTTTGTCAACCCTATTTCACATAGAGCGTATATTCCATATATGCAAAAAGGCGAATGCTCCTTTACACGTTCGTCTGATCTGCTGCGGAAATTTATTGCCATGTTCAAGTCCGTGAATAGATGATATTCATTGAGATGATCAGCGTACATTTGCCCAAAACTGCCGGATTCCTCTTCAGAATAACCACAATTCGTTAATACACTCAACAAAAACTTGTCGGAAACATCATAACCAAGAAATTCCCAATCACTTTCGATCTGTGGGGGATGAATGTCAGACAGATCAAGGTGATCAAGGCTTAGTTCTGGCTCTCCGAATACTGTAACAGCAATCGCCACAGGCTTGGCAACCTCATTCGCAGTGCTTTTATTGCTGCCCATGTCTATCATAATCTGCAAGTTTCTCCATAAATCAACATTGTTTCTTGTTCTCATGTCCAGCGGTAACTCCACATCAAAGCATGAAGCCCATACAGAAACATCCGTAGACAGGGGCCTGACTTGCCTCTTTCGTAGCAGATATTTATCAATGCGCTCACTTGCCCATGAAAAATCGTATTCAAGGTCTCGGATATCATATCCAATAATGATTTCATCAACCATCAGATGCCCCCACTTTCAAGTGTTGAGATAAAGGCATCAATTGGCCTTTGGTACACTCTATCAGCATGGTTACAGCTTATGTTGCCTGAGACTATAGAGAACGGAACTACAACAAAAATAAACATAGCGAGACAAGGCATTGGCAGTCGATTAATTACTGTGCAAATTGAAAATACCAGAATCATCATAATTGCAATCGGGAAATTGATACGGAAACAGGGGCTTCTATGGAGTTCTCCGTTTATTTCTGTGTTATCTGGCCCGATTGCCTTGACAGTGCCAATAATCTTACCCATGCCCATCGTATTCGGCAGGGGAATATAGAACTCATCCTCATCTATGAATCCGGATTTTTTAAAGATGAGATCCCCAGATCCTACCCAACGGATGCATACCTGCCTCAAGTCATGAGTTATGATGTGTTTGCACTCTTCAACGGGACGGTGAATAATCGCATGGAACTCTTTTATCATTTTGAACTCCATAACTTTGTTTGCTGTAAAGTTAGCATAGCAAGTGTGTAAGTCTGGACGCAATGGTGTTGAGATTCGAAAGTCGATGGTCGGGTTTCTTGCGCGGCAAATAAAAATCCTCCTCGGTGGCGAGGAGGTTGGCTGCATTTCTCATTCAATCTATCAAGATTCGATAGCGTTTTTCGCATTCTTCGGCTAATTCGTCGCGGAACTTGGGATGCGCGATGTCGATCAACCGCTGAGCACGTCTGCGTACCGTCTGCCCGTACAAATCCGCCACGCCATATTCGGTCACCACAAAATGCACATCGTTGCGCGTGGTGACAACCCCGGCCCCCTCTTTGAGGACGGGCACAATACGGCTGACGGTATCATCTCTGGCGGTGCTGGGCAGGGCAATGATGGGCAGGCCGCCCTTACTGCGAGACGCACCCCGAATAAAGTCCACCTGTCCGCCCACCCCAGAATAAAAGCGTGTGCCGATGCTGTCCGCGCAGACTTGCCCGGTCAGGTCCACTTCGATGGCGCTGTTGATGGCGACCATGCGGTCGTTGCGGGCGATGTTGAACGGGTCGTTCACGTACTCGGTGGGATGCAGTTCCACAATAGGATTATCATGCACGAAGTCATACAGTCGCTTGGACCCCAGCATAAACCCCGCGATGATTTTGCCGGGATGGAAGGTTTTGTGCTCGTTAGTCAATACGCCCCGCTCCACCAGATCGACCACGCCATCCGAAAAAAGTTCGGTATGGACGCCCAGATGCTGGTGATGGCACAGGTGCTTTAACACCGCGTCGGGAATCTCGCCGATACCGGTTTGCAGGGTGGCGCTGTCCGGGATAAGCTGCGCGATATTGAGGCCAATCTGGTTGGAAATTTCACCCCCCCCGGCCATTGAAAATTCGGGCAGGTCGTAGTCCACCTCGACGATGAAATCAATCTTGGTGACATGGATGAAACTATCGCCCAGCGTTCGTGGCATGTTGGGGTTGACCTCGGCGATGACAATCCCGGCAGCGTCGGCGGCGGTCTTGGTCACGCCAACTTCCACGCCATATGAGCAGTAACCGTGATCGTCGGGCGGGCTAACCTGCACAAGAGCAATATCAATCGGGATAATCCCGGAGGCAAACAGTCCCGGTATTTCAGAAAGGAATGCAGGGGTAAAATCGGCCCGCCCTTCGTTGACGGCTTTGCGGACATTAGCGCTGATAAACAGGGTATTCACACGCAGGTGTTCGCGCAGTTCGGGCGAGACATAATCGTCACCGGCCAGCGCCAGCACCTGAACCAATTCAACATCGTAGAGGGATGGAGCACGCCGGACCAGCGCACTGAGCAGTTCCTGTGGTACAGCACAGTTGCCCGTCATAAAAACGCGAAAGCCATCCTTGATGACGGCAATCGCGTCGTCGGCGCTCACGACTTTCTGGTTGTATTCTTCTAGCCACCCCACTGCGGTACTTCTCCTTCGTAGTTGTCGTCAATGCCTTTATCATAGTTGGGGGGCGGCTAAATCTTCAGTCTAAAACGCCACCTGTTCTGCGGACAAAAGTCACCTTGCGCCTTCTCAGCAGAACCCCTCAGTTGCCTATCCCACCCTGACACTCCTTTCCCCTCTGTCCTTCGGACATCTCCCCATACGGGTATTTGGTCGTCTCCTCAATCAACTGGCGTTCGTCGGCTGCTCACTCTGTCGTCAAGAAAGCTTGCGGGTGAAGGATGGTAATCTCTCGAAAGGGATTCAATTCCAGCAAATCATCATCGCCAGAGACAATATGCGTAGCGTTTCCACTGATCGCAAGCTCCAGGAATTTGTTATCTTTTGGATCGCGGCACTCAATAATCGTTTCCGAGACTGCTATCGTGATCGCAGCTTCGAGGAACAAGGATACGAACTGGAGACGCTCGCTCCTGGTCAAATACTTATCGAATTTTGGGCGGTCTAGCACTTCTACTAGCTCCATATTGGTATCTTTTGATACCAAAACATCTCCCTCAAGAAGCGCCTTTTCAAACGCCTGACCGGGAACAGATTTTCGGAATAGTGCCGCACTCACCAGGACGTTGGTATCGAAGACAACTCTATTCGTCATCTTTGAGGATACGCTTGAGTTCGTCTTCGGTTAAGCCGCGTTCTTGCGCCTTCTCACTCAAGGTGTCCATATATGCTAACAGGGTCGCCTTACGATCTTGCTTGAGTTGCTTCAACCAGAGCGACAGCAGCGTTTTGATTTTCTCCCGATCCTCCGGCGGTGCGGTCTCGTAAATCTGGATCAGTTCTTCATCATCGACCGGGATTGAAAGTTGTAAAGTCATGTTGGCCTCCTCATTTCTTCAATTAAGTGTAGCAGAATTACACCTCCCCATACGGGTACTTGGTTGTCTCTTCAATCAACTGGCGTTCGGCAGGCGTTAAAGCGAAGGCGTCATACACGATGTCATTCAAGCGGATTTCGTGGGCGATGATTTCATCCGTCAGGGCCTGATGCTCAGATTTCTGGTCGGCAAGGAATTTGCGCCATTCGCTGCGTTTTGCCAGCGGAATCTCCGTGCCGAAGCGCCGCACAACCTCATCATTGAGGGTCGCGTCGTTTTCCAGCGTCCACCATTCATAGAGGGCCACGCGGCGGCTGATGGCCTGACCGTCGCCATACTCGCCGCGCAGGGTCTCGCGGAAATCCTCGTGAAGCTGGTAGCGCTGCCGGGCCAATGCCGTGATGGTTTCGGCAAGCTCAGTCGTCCAGTAAATCTATTTCCACATTCGGACCCCAATCCTCAGAAATTGAGGAGCCATGCTTCGCGGCATACCTGGCTCGCATCGCTTTGATTTTGGCGCGATAAGCCGCTTCGTCAGGGCGTGGTGCTTCTTCAAGGAGGCGATCTATTTCCTCTTTATGATCATAGTAGAATGACCACGCGGCATAAACCTGTCCGGGCGTGAGGCCATACGTCTCGCAGATGCGCTCAACCGGCCAGTCGGGATCATCAACGAAAACAGCAAGAAAAGCAATCGAGAAGCGTGTACCCGCCAGAATGGGATTGCCATTGGCCTTGAAATCAATATGCTGAACGGGGGTTAAGGTTTTCACCGCGCATCGTCTCCTTTCCAAACATCATTTTGCAGATATGTAGGGACGCCCAACGGGGCGTCCTCCAGTGCCCTACAAGTCTTGCCCAAACAATTTATCTTCTTCCCATCGTGCCGGATTCTCTTCAACATAGGCTCGCAGCCGGTTCAGGCTATCTTCGCTGCGGATGATATGGTCATAATAACGGCTTTGCCAGATAATCAGGTCCGGTTGGTGTTGCCGGATGCGAGCGGTAACAGCGCCTTTATATCCATTAATGACACGCCCCAGAATTGTTTTAAAATCTGACTGGCCTGCGAACACGATGATGCCATGAACATGATTTGGCATTACGACAAAAGCATCCAGTTCGATATCTGGATAATGATCCGGGATAACATTCCAACATACCGCCGCTATTTCCCCGGCAAACAACAGCGCGATCTCGCCATGTTGAATTGCGCCAAATAGATATTGTCTGTGATGTGTACAAATGGTGATGAAGTACGCGCCAGATTGGGAATAATCGTAGCCCTGTAAACGTGGTGATTTGCGCTGATAAAATGGCACGGTCAATTCCTTTTCATTATTATCCGGCGGCGGTTCAATCGTGTCAAAATATTGTGGTCAATTGGTTTTTAGGACGTCCAACGGGGCGTCCCGACGAATGGGTATCATTATTGGGCGGCGGCATAACCCCGCGATTCTGGTAGGGACGTGCTGTTGCACGTCCTGATTATTTCTCCGGCGATATCCAATTATTCCGTCAAAATGACGTGGGTAATTGGTTTTTAGGACGCCCCGTTGGGCGTCCCTACGAATGGGTATACCCCGCGATTCTGGTAGGGACGTGCAACGGCATGTCCTGATTATTTCTCCGGCGATATCCTATCATTCCGTAAAATATCGTGGTCCATTGGCTTTTTAGGACGCCCCGTTGGGCGTCCCTACGAATGAATACGACTCCGCAATTGACGCCCC
>JAKEEQ010000267.1 GCA_022616515.1 Chloroflexota bacterium
ATCGACAAAAACGCAGCTTGCCGACCCCTGCCCGAAGTTCGGGGCGATGTAGCAGTCGATGGCCTGCCCGATGAACCACGGCGGGGCCAGTTGCAGCAGGGTGGTAACGATCACGAGCACCAGCACACCGATGAGCAGGTTGCGATAGGGGCTGAAATAGCTCCCCAATCGCTTCAGGGTTTCGCCCGTATTGGCTGATCTGGCGTATTCGCGTTCCAGAATGTCTCGATTAAACATGAGCTTCCTCCGCTGGCAATGTGACATCTTCGACGAGTTGGGATTGGTAAATGTCGGCATAAATGGCGTTTGATGCGAGTAATTCTTCGTGAGTACCGGAAGCAATAATTTTCGCTTTATCCAGCACAAGGATTTGATCAGCATTCAGGACCGTGCTGATGCGCTGGGCGATAACGAAACTGGTGCGGCCTTCCATCAAGCGGTCGAGGGCCTGTTGAATGATAGCTTCGGTAGTCAGGTCCACGCTGCTCGTGCTGTCATCGAGAATGAGAATTCGCGGATCGAGGACCAGAGCGCGGGCGATGGCAATGCGCTGTTTCTGCCCGCCGGAGAGGGTTACGCCGCGTTCGCCAACGTCGGTGTCATAGCCGTTCGGGAACTCCATGATGAAGTCATGAGCCGCCGCCGCTTGTGCCGCCGCGATAATCTCTTCTTCGGTGGCGTTGGGGCGACCGTAGGAGATATTGTCGCGGATATTTCCGGTGAACAGTGTCGTTTCCTGAAGCACAATACCAATCTGGCGGCGCAGGCTTTCAAGAGTCACATTGCGAATATCCGTGCCATCAATGCGAATGATGCCCTCGGTTGGATCATAGAAACGCGGGATGAGATTGATGATGGTACTTTTGCCACTGCCAGTTGCGCCGAGCAGGGCCACTGTCTGTCCGGGGGTGGCTTCAAAGGAGACATTAGTCAGGACATTGGCGCTGCTTTCAAAATAGCGGAAGGTGACGTGCTCGAACGTCACACGGCCCTGAATTTCGCCAAGCTCTGGTGCGCCGAGTTTGTCCTCAATATCGCTGTGGGCATCAAGAATCTCGAAAATACGGGCGGCACTGGCGCTGGCCTGACTTGCCGATGCGACAATGAAGCCAAGCTGGGCAATCGGGATAAACAGCAGGGCGAGATAACTGGTAAAAGCGGTCAATTCGCCAAGCTGCAAATCGCTTTCGACGGCCAGATAGCCGCCAATCCACACGATAACAATCAAGCTAATCCCTGCCACAAGAATTGCCGTCGGAAACAGCGTCGCCATCACGCGACTGCTGCGCAGACTGGTGTTCATCAGGGCATAATTCGCGTCCTGAAAACGCTGCCGCTCATACGGTTCGCGATTGAACGCTTTAACAACCCTAATGCCTGTCAGGTTTTCCTGCAAAATGGTGTTAAAGACCGATAGACGTTCCTGTATGGCCTGAAAGATCGGGCGCATCCGACCACCAAATACGGCAAATATGCCGGTCATCAGCAGCAGAAGCGGGATCATTATCAGGGTCAGACGCCAATCCAGCGCAAACAGGATAACAACAATGCCAACAATCAGCAGGATTGAGTTGATGAGCAGGAAAAATCCCTGTCCGATAAAGTTGCGAAAAATTTCTACATCGCTGGTAGCGCGGGTCATCAACTGGCCTGTCTGGGCCTTGTCGTGATAACTGAATGACAACCGTTGAATTTTCTCGTAGAGATTGTTGCGCAGGTCGAAGGCGATGCCCTGACTGACCTTCTCGCCCAGATAGCCCTGCAAAAATGTGAATATCCCGCCCACAATGGACAGCACCACCATCAACACCGTCAGCGTGATAATCAGCGCTTCGTCCCCTTCCGCTGGATTCCGGGGATTGAGGCCGTCGTCGATAATGTAGCGGGTGATTAGAGGCACAGCCAGCGTTGTTAAACTCGCCAATAGCAAACTCGCATAGGCCGCCAGAGCAATTTGTCGGCGTTGATTGAGATAACCAATACCGCGCAGCAAACTTCGTCGTGTGTTTTCCGGGGCTTTTTCATCAGATGTACCGCCACGTCGCCGCATCATTCCGATACCATTCCTTCCAACTTTCCAATCGACCAGTCGCCATGATAGCGTACTTTCTATACGAAGTGAACCTGTTTTGGTTCTATAGAAAACAGTCCTGTACAATTGGGTGTAAATGGTGCGTTCTATGTGAGATATGTTACGAAATATGAACCTTTCTGACCCCTCCCTAAATCCCTCCCCGCAACTGCGGAGAGGGACTTTGTAGCCTGTCGATGGGAATTATCGCCGTTGAATTGTCGTTTTAGTGATTGGTGAAGATGGCGAATCGTTGTCCCTCCTCCGCCGGGCGGGGGAGGTGGCGCGAAGCGCCGGAGGGGGAGGTGGCGCGAAGCGCCGGAGGGGGTGGGTTTCGATTTCATTTCATATAGAGTAAATGTTGCAAAGGGGCAGATATGGCGATTATTAAAGATCGTTATGAACTCGGACCAAAAATCAGCGAAGGCGGGATGGGGGTTGTGTACCGGGCCATGCACCTGCCGCTCTCCCGCCCGGTAGCGATGAAATTTATTCACGTCACCAATGCGGACTTTGGAGAGCGATTCAAACGCGAAGCACAGGCCATTGCCCGTCTGGCGCATCCCAATATTGTGGTCGTACATGATTTTGACCATGATGAGGAGCATGGCTACTTCATGGTGATGGAACTGCTGGATGGTATCACCCTTTCGGCGATGCTCAAGCAGGCCAGAGATCAGCAGCAGTTTCTACCGCTTAAAGATGTACTGCATATCATGCGCGGTATCGGTGAGGGGCTGCATTATGCTCACCAGCAAGGCGTTATCCACCGCGATGTGAAGCCGGGTAATGTGATTATCACCAACGAGAATCGTGTGGTGGTGACGGATTTCGGCATCGCCAAAATGGTATCGGAAGCCAGTATCACCGGGCCAGATACGATTATGGGAACGCCGTATTATTTTGCACCGGAGCAGGCAACGGGTGACAGGGTTGATCACCGTGTTGATATTTATGCGCTGGGCGCAGTGTTTTATGAATTGCTGACCAATCGCGTACCCTACGATGCTGATACAACCATGTCTGTCATCGCCAAGCACATCAACGCCCCGATTCCCAATCCGCTAGATGAGCGCCCCGATTTGCCATTACAGGTCAAAACCATTATTGATAAAGCGATGGCGAAGGATGCCAGCCAGCGGTATGCCAACATGGACGATTTTCTGGCAGATCTCGATAAGATTGAGTCAGATAGGGAGAAAACGACAGTCATTGAGCGCGAGACAACATCGCCTTCGCTGCCCGATCAGAAAACGATTACGCCCGCCCCAATTACCATCACCAAAACACGGTCGCTCCCGCTGCGGTGGATAGCGGCGGGTGTTATCGGCTTGCTGGTAATTGTCGTGGCGGGATTGATGTTAATTAGTGGCGGCGACAGCAATGAAAATGAGGATGAAACAGAAGAGGTAGTCCAAAGGACCTACAATTTCGAGCCAGCTCGTGAGGGTGAATATCTGTATCTTATCAGTGATTTTGAGCGTGAAGATGTTGACATCGAACGGCGTATCGCGGACGCCTTATCGTCCAGTCGTGTCAATGCGCTGCTGGGCGAAGATTTCCGTCTGGAGCAGCTTGATTTTGTGGTACCGAGTGAAGCCGATGCTGAAGCCATTGCCAATGACACTCAGGCGGTCGTCATCATCTGGGGTCTGGAAGATGCTACTGGATTGGAAGTGATCTTTTCGTCGCCACTTTATCCAGAAAAGACGATTAGAGAACTTAAATTTCTGGTGCCAGCCGGAGAGGGTTTCAATCAGGCCATATTAGATGAACTACCTGTGATTGTGCCATTTGCCTCCTACTTTATGAGTGATCAACAAATCCTGAGAAATAGCGACTTTTCTGGTATAGATTTCGATTTACTGGAGGGGAACTCGCTAGAAATCCCCGCAGATGACATGTATATTCGCCCGTCAAGGCAACTGGAACGGCAGATTATTGATATTGATCAAGCCTTTGTAAACCATGAACATGAAGTCGTTGATGATATTACAACGGAACTCATTGATGTAATGCCGAACGACCCAGTGTTATATTTTTTGCGATATACAGTCAATAGCTTCTTCATTGACCAACCAGAACGTGCCCGTGCCGACGCTGATACCCTGAATAAGTTATTGCCAACCTCGCCTTTAACAACGTATCTGGACTCAGGGTTTGCCCTTCTAAATAACGATTATGAAAGTCTCATAGCGGCATCACGTGCCTATCAAGGAGATGATCCGATTTCGCGAGACCTTTTGCAATTTTATGAAATAATAGCCCGGATTGTGCTGGGAGAATTTGAACAGGCTGACCAACTGCTGAAAACAACTGATCTGGTTTCTATAGCCGCATCCCTCGGGTTACCAGCCAACGAAGCATTTAATGCGTTGCTGAGTGATGTAAAAGGCGATGAGGAATCTGGCCGAGAATATCGACAGGCGCTAGCTGCCAACCGCTCCATAGAAGAGTTCGGCGGATCGTTTACGAGTCTGCCATTTTCAACGCCTCCATTCGGGTTCATTTTCTGGGTTGGGTATGCTCTCGAAGAGACAAGTCCTGTCCTTTCAGGTTTTGCCTACAATGTTGAGACCCCCGGATTTGAAGAACATTTCCTTCTCATGTGGCGTAAAGGGGTCGTTGCGGAACGGAATGAAGATTATGAAAAAGCCGCTGAATATTATGAAATTGCAATTGAGAATGCGCCTGTGCCGTTTCCGGTAGCGAGCTACCAACTGGCAGTGCTGGTTCATGAACAGGGTCTCGATGGAGACGTCTGTGCGCTGCTGGCGGAGGCTGAATCTCAAGCTAACACCAATCCCGAATTTTACAGCGTACTTATCGAGAAGATTGCAGCGGCCCGAACCGAATTTGGATGCTCGTGAAGTCCCGGTGGTAAGTTTTGCTCCTTATGGTCTTCCCCCACAAAGGGTTGGTCGGAGCCACTTACCACCTGACTGAGTTATTGCTTTCGAGGAGGACCTTTGAGCCGGGCGTCCTCATCCGCAGGTAGAACCCTCAGCAGCAGGTCATGCACTTCAGCTACCATCACCTTCTCGCCTTTGTTGACATAGGCACCGTTGACGGTTTCAGCCTTCCACAACTCACCCTGCACAAAGACTCGACCACTCGGTTCGAGGGCGGTGCGGACTTCGCCGATCAGACCAATCATGCCTTCTTCGCCGGTGACAGGTTTAGAATAGCGGGTTTTCATGGCGAGATAGAGCACGCCAAGACCCACCGTACCGAAGGCGATACTCTCCCCGATAATTACCACCAGCGGAATTGAGCCATATTGGTCGATCTCCGGGGTGTTGAACATGATATAGCCGCCGAAGCCCAGCGCAAAGGCCGCCGCAATCGTCAGTAAGCCC
>JAKEEQ010000268.1 GCA_022616515.1 Chloroflexota bacterium
CGGCAGCAACGGTGAAAGTGTAAACCGCACTCCACAAGCCCCAGATACCGTTCAGGCTCTGCGCACGCACCCGCCAGTTGTAGGTACCATCGGCCAGCGGGGTCGTGATCTCGTATGAGGTCATCCCGGTCTCAACGAATGGGTTAATCGTCCCATTGTAATAATTGACCTGCCAGTTTGGCGTATTACCCGGCACATTGTTCCAGGTGAGGGTGGGCGTGTTATCGGTGATGGTCGCTCCATTGGCAGGCGCGGTCAAAACGGGTGCTTTGGGGACCACCGAGAAGGCGAACGGCGCACTCCACGTGCCCCATGTGGTTTCACCGCTGTATCGCGCCCGTATCCGCCACTGGTAATTCCCAAACCCCAAAGCTTCGGTATCCAGCAGCGTATAGGACTGCCCGTAGGTGATCTGGGGGAGCGTTTTGAAGAAATTCACCGACAGGTCACCATTGTAAATATTGATCCGCCAGTCACCTATCCCATCCACAATCGACCACGTAAAGGTCGGCTGGGCTTTACCCCCGGTCAGCGTGGCCGGGATTTGTTCACCATTGGTGGGTGATAAGAGTGTGGGCGGATTAGGCGTTGCCTGTGCCTGGGTTGGCGGTGGCGCGATGAACACGATTAAAGACAATAAGCCTGCAATAAGCAGAATAAGTGATGATTTTTTCATAGTAATTCCTTCTGTTGCGATAGTTCGGGCAACCCAGCGGGGATTATACACAAAATTCAGAAGCTTGCTATACTCTTTTCATACGACAATTAAACGCTATTATAATTATAAGCTACATATTACTGCGGCTGCGATACATGCTAACAACCAAAAAGGCCGTCACATGGACGGCCTCATGATGTCACGTTGAAGGAATAGATGTTTATTCTGGCAACTGCCTTTCCCGGAGCGCCGCCGCTGCGTAGCGTAATGCCTCAGAAATATCATCGCGTTCCAGATCAGGGTAATCGGTGAGGATTTCGTCGGTGGTCATCCCAGCGGCAACCATATCCACCACCGTCGCCACCGGAATCCGCCGCCCACGAATACAGGGAACGCCGCCCATCTGCTCAGAATCAATGGTAATACGTGTGAAACGCATTATGCCCTTCCAGAGAATGTTCATCGATATGGACATCTTCTATCAGTTTGGCGGTGAGGTCAAGCAGAAAAGGTTCAGGAGGGGCAGCGTGTACCCCTCCCATGTGGCAAAACTAATTCGGCAGTCTGCCAAATGCGCCGAGCATCACGCGCATGCACTTGTGCGGGAAATCGAGGAACATCATCGGGCAGCCGCCTTCAATGACATTCATGCCCTTCTCATGGCAGTACTCGACCGCTTCATCACTGACGCTGGCATTGCCCCTGCCAAACATGGCGTTGTAGTGCATCCAGACGTCTTTGATGCCAACTGCATAACAATCCTTGACGATGGTTTCGGCAGCTTCCGCCGGGGTGGTGAGGATAGCCCCCTGCAATTTGCCGCCGGGTACATCGCTCACCGTGTGATAACACACATCGCCTTCAATCTCATCGGCGTTCGGGTTGATGGCATACACCTCGTAACCCTTCTTTTTGAGGGTGGTGTAGATTAAGTTGCCGGGTGTGCCGCCGTCACGCGATACACCGAAAACAGCGATACGCCGGTTGTCGTTGAGGAAATGTTCACCTCTTGCTTTAAATGACATGTAGAAAGCTCCCTTCTGTGCTTTTACACCTTATTTTGTGCGCAGAAGAAGCCTTCGAAAAGTGTAGAATCGCCTTAATAACGGCGAAAAATGTACACAAAATGTGAATCGCAGAAATGAGGTTCTTAACGGCTCAATTTCCCACCGCTAATTCAAAATGCCAAGTTCCCGTGCCCGCATGATGGCCCGCACGCGATTACGCACGCCGAGTTTGCTGAAGATGTTGTGGTTGTGGGCCTTCACCGTGCCGATGGCGACCACCAGTTCTTCCGCGATTTGCTGGTTCGTCATCCCGTCTGCCAGCAGGCTGAGCACCTCCAGTTCACGGTCAGACAGCGGCTCGATGAGAATCTCCTGCGTTTGATTGGCGGTTGATTCTTTCGACTTGACACGGACCCGCGCCGGGTCGATGCGCATTTTTTGCAGGATTTCTTTTACGTCATCCACCACCGACTCAAGGTCGGCAATGGTCTCATCGGCGGGCGGGAGTGTTTGCTGGCGCAGACCCGCCAGACTCAGGTGAGCGCGGGCTTTGGTTTCATGTTCGCTGAGCGGATGGGTATCGACCATCGTTAGTAGCTGCTGCCCCGCCTCCTGATAACCTGTTTCGATGAAGAAGTCACCGATGCTTGCCAGTGTGGAGAGCGTGCGCGGGGGGATAATCGGGATTTGCAGCGCATCGAGAAAACAGTTACGTGCCTCTTCCACGCGCCCCGTACCGCCATAAGCAGCCCCCAGACCTTCCAGTGCGGTCATCAACCCGCCCACATCGCCAATCGTCTGGTAGAGGCGGATGCTTTCCTCAAAGCGCTCAATGGCCTGTGTGTATTCCTCGCGCAGCAGGCCCACTCGCCCCAGATGACTCAGGGAGAGCGCCATACCCTCCGGGTCAGCAAAGGCTTCACGGATGTCGTAACTTTCCTGAAAATATTGCCGGGCGGAGATATAATCACCCTGAGCACGGGCGATGTTGCCCTGTTCAATCAAACAGTAGGCCAGAAACCATTGGTTCTCGACTTGCTTGGCAACATTGGAGGCTTGCTGTGCATAATAATAGGCCAGATCATAGCGGCCCTGCGCCTGTGCCGCGCTGGACAGCACATAGTAGGCCAGCGTCAGATTATGGTTATCACGGCGGGCACGGCAATTTTCCACTGTCTGCTCGGCCAGTTGCACCGCTTCCTCAAAATTGCCCACAATAACCGCCACCAGTGCGATTCCCAGATCAGGATCAGTACCATTGGCGGGTAAAACGGAGTGACTGCCACTCTGGAGAACATCGCGGCTCTCCATAAACTGTAAACGGGCCACGCGATGATCGCCCAGCCGGATAGACATCCAGCCTAGATAAGCCAGCACATCGGCGCGGACACTGTCAAAATCGGTCTCGCGCTCGGCCATCTCCAGCAGGTCACGCCCTTCGGCATAGCGTCCCCGGTAATGGAAGGTGTCGTTCAGGGCACAGAGGGCTTCCCGCAGGCGCACTTCACTCGTATATTGCAGTACGTCCTGCCATGCCCGGCGGATGTTGCCCATTTCAGCGATGATCTCTTCAGAGGCGGCTTTCTGTCGCCCACCCAGCACATCCTGATAGCGATCTGCCAGAAACTTCGCGTAGTAGTCATGATGATTGACAACGACGGTTTTGCTTTCCTCCGGGTCGGCATTTAGCCTGTCCTGAGCATACTGTCGCAACAGTTCATGCATCTGGAAGCGTCCATCGGTCTCGCGCCGCAGAAGCGATTTATCGACCAGCGAGGTCAGGACCATAACCGATGCACCGGCGATAGCTTCGGCTGCCTCGCGCTGGAAGCCGCTCTGGAAGACGGACAGGCGCTTGAAAATATCGCGTTCTTTAGATTTTAGATGTTCCCACGACTGGTCAAAGACGGCGCGAATGCTGCGATGGCGTTCCGGGAAATCGCGCAGGTTGGTCTCGAGAAAGTCAAGATTTTGCTGAATCTCACGCGATATATCCGCGCAGGAGAGAGATTTGGTCCACGAGGCGGCCAGTTCAATTGCCAGCGGCATCCCCTGCACCAACTGGCAGATTTGCACCACATTGCCAAGCTGCTCATCCAGTTCAAATTCGCGCTGGACCCGCCGCGCATGGCTGGCGAAGAGCTGCACCGCATCAAAATCCTCTGGATGGCGGTCTTCGAGGGTTGGATAGGCGAGGCCGTCAATGGGAAACAGCCACTCATCGCGCAAATTGAGAACCTCACGTGAGGTCACCATAAGTTTCACAGCCGGGGCATGGGTCAAAATATCGGTCAGCAGGTCTGCCGCTGACAGCAGATGGTCAAGGTTGTCCAGTATTAACAGCATATTGCGTTTGTGCAGATAGCGAAAAAGCTGGTTTTCCGGCGTTTCCATGCCACTGAAGGAGATATTGAATGAATCCAGAATGGTCATGGCTAACATCTCTGGATTGTTCAGGGATTGGAGAGATATGAAGGGGACACCATCCTCAAAATGATCTTCAACCTGATAGCCGATTTCAGTCGCCAGCCGGGTTTTACCACATCCGCCCGGACCGACAACCGACAGCAAGCGGCACTCATCATCCAGAATGATGTCACGGATTTCCTGTAATTCTGTCTCTCGACCGATAAATGTCATGGACTCTACACCCGCCAGGTTTAGTGATGAACCTCTACGGGTGTAATATACACTATATGTTCATATTCCGCAGGCGACGAATACGCTCCTCAGTGGGTGGATGTGTCCGAAACAGACTTGACAGACTGCCCAGATCAACCGCCGGGGCGATAATCCACATGTGAGCCATTGCCGGATGACTGTGTAAAGACGGCGTATCCTGCACCTCTGCCGAGTAACGCTCCATCTTTTGCAGCGCGTCGGCCAGCGGATTTGGATCGCCAAGAATACGAGCGCCCTCCTCATCTGCCGCAAATTCGCGGGTGCGCGAAATGGCAAACTGGATGATTGCCGCCGCGATGGGCGCTAGCACCGCCAGCAGCACGATACCGCCCGGTACACGTGAACGACGATTGGTACGGGGCGAAACCGCCGAATATTGAGCAGAACGGGCCAGAAAGGTCAAGGCCCCGGCGAGTGCTGCCGCGACGCTGGAAGTTGTGATGTCCCAGTTGTCGACATGGGAAATTTCGTGGGCAAGGACGCCTGCCAGTTCATCCTGATCCAGCATATCGACGATGCCCTGCGTGACCGCGACTTTTGCCGCGCCGGGGGTGCGCCCAGTCGCAAACGCATTCGGAATTTCCGACGGCACAATATACACGTCGGGTTTGGGAATATCGGCCCGCTGGGCGAGATTCTCGATAATGGTGTGCAACTGCGGGGCCCGCCCTTCGCTTATCGGCATGGCCCTGCTGGCCTGAATCGCGATCTGACCGGACTGAAACCACGAAACAAACGACATCACGACACTGATGATCAGCGCATAGAACATGCCTTCTGTGCCGCCGAGCAAATAGCCAAAGAACAGGAAGACCAGAACCATGCCAAGCAGCAGCAGTCCGGTCTTAATAAGATTGCCAAGACTTCTCATGAAGTTGCCTTTCGTTGGTTGAATAACACTGGTCCTATTGTTGCACCGAAGTGTTAATAAAGAATATACATGGCTTGACTTCGTGACGAGATATGTACTACAATCAGCGCGACATAACCGGAATCTTCCGCGTATGTCCTCGTTAACCACAGGCAAAGGGCCTCACATGACGGACATCACCTAAATCTCAGCTATCGAGCAATGATCTGGTGATGTTGGTTTATTGATTCCACACATATCGCATGACACGTCGCGCCACCGGGCTATTGCTAGGTTGGCGTTTTTGATTCCACCCTGCGCAGGAGCATAGCACATAATGAAA
>JAKEEQ010000269.1 GCA_022616515.1 Chloroflexota bacterium
CATCATGCGAAAAGTAGTCCCGGACGCTGTTGCAGCGCGGGGGATAGGGGCTGCGGTGGTTCAGCCCATGCGGGTGACGCCCGCATAAACAGATTGTCATGTCTGTACAGGCAATTTGATACTATAATGACGCCGCGCATAACTACTGCGATTGGGAGAGATGATGTCCGAGAACATCCACTATAGATTAATTATTCGACGAGGTCCGCAGCCGAATCAGTCATTTGAATTAGCTGGCCCCACTGTCACGCTCGGACGCGATATTATCAATGACATCACCATCAGCGACCCCGAAGTCAGTCGCCAGCACTGTCACTTCATCAAATCTGCTGAAGGCTACACGCTGCGTGATCTCGGCTCTACCAATGGCACGTTTGTAAATGGTGAACGATTAGAAGGCGACCATCCATTAAAGAACGGTGACCGTATCGGTTTTGGCGAAACGGTGTTGATGTCTTATATGGCTCAAGCACTGCCAGACGTGCCCAGAGTCGAGTCGAGCATCTATCAGCCGACCGTTGCACCGGATGAAGCCACCACCGAAATGCCAGCCATGCCCATGCCGACCACTGAAGACATTGAGGATGGCGTCGCCGTTGATCCAACCCCCACCGGCCCCCCGGCTTACATGTACCAGCCCCCGGCTATCGAGGCCGCACCCGAAGTCAGCCGTGTTGCGCTGCTTGGCTGTGGATTGTTGACGGCGTTGTGTCTGGTCGGCATCTTCACCAGTTTTATCCTGATTGATGCGTCGGATAGCTGGAATGATGTGCCGGTCATTGGCGGCCTGTTTGAGTCCGCCCCGGTGGCGATGGATACCATCGAAACCAATGCGTTTCAGGTCCCGGTTCCGCGTGATTGGGAGCGTGCTGTGCTTGACTTTGAGGACGTGAGTATTATCATTACCAGTCCTGACAGCCTGCCCTATGAGAGTTTTGAGACAACCTTTTCAGTCGATTTTGAGAATGACACGGGCGTTATGATCGTGGAAGTGCAGGGCAATCATCCACTGTCGCCGGAGGGACTGCAAAACAGGATGCTGACCGCCAACGGGCTAACAAATTTGAATACAACGCCTGAAACAGACTCGGTCACCATTGACGGTAGAGAGGGGACTCGCGTTACGCTGGCTGCACCAGCATCCACCGCTGCTGAAGGGCAAAGCGAGGTTCAAATTATAGAAGTCGAAAATGGCGATGACAAACTGTACATGGTGATGTTGTCATCTGGCTCCGAATCCAGTCGCGAAATCTTCGACTACATGGTGGATACCCTACAGTTTGCTAGCGAGGATTGAGAATTTCTGCCAAAATGAGCACCATGTAATACGGTTACGCACATACTAAGGAGGCATTAGCAGATGCAAAGTGGCGGTAACTTCAGACTGGTTGTACGGCGCGGTCCACAGCCAAACCAGGTCTATGAGTTAAATAAAGACATTTTATCCATTGGGCGTGACATCACCAATGACATCACCATCAATGACCCGGAATGCAGCCGTCATCACGCACGCCTTACTCGTGGCGGTGGTGGTTACACGATGGAAGATCTGGGGTCCACCAACGGCACGTTTGTCAACGGCCAACGTCTGACTGGCGCACGCCCCTTGACCAGTGGTGACCTGATAGGACTCGGAGAAACCGTAAGTTTAATCTATGAGGCCACGTCAATGGCGGCTGGTCCGGGTGGCCCGCCGCAGGGTCCCGGCAGTCAAGCCACGATGGTAGGTGCTGCGTCTCAAGACCAATACGCACGCCCCCAACAACAAGCACCCGGTTATGCCTCCGCGCCGCCTCCGCCGCCCGCGCCCGCCTATAGTTATGAAGATGAACAAGTTACCGGGGGAGGAACCGGACGCTGGATATTTCTCGGCTGTGGGTGTTTTATCGTGCTGTGCATTATCTTCTCGGTGGTTGCTATTATTGTTATCGACAGCACGTGTGCATGGGATGATATTCCGATTCTAGCTGGTATTGTCGAAGCGATGGGTCTCGAAGTCGATCCGGCATCATGCACTTAAAACGCAGGGCGGGACACCCCTCCCTAAATCCCTCTCCGCTTTTGCGGGGAGGGACTTTGCGGCCTGCTGGTGCGGGATTGTCGCCGCTGGGTTGGTGTTTTGGTGACTCATGAAATTGGCGAGTCGTTGTTCCTCCTCCGCAGGGCGGGAGAGGTGGTCCGCCAGGACCGGAGGGGGTGGGTCCCCAAATTACATTTCGATTGAACGGCGTACCTGACTTTCCAGCTCGTTAAAATCCGGGTCGGTCAAGAGTTCCAGCAAACGCGGACGCCCAAACGGAACGTTGAAGGAATGAATGATATGCCCCGGACGCTGGCTCATCACCAGCACACGGTCCGATAACAAAATCGCCTCGCGGATACTGTGTGTGACCATCAAAACTGTAGACTGCGTGGTCTGCCAGATGCGCAGTAGTTCCTGCCACATTGCTTCGCGCGTCAGTGCATCCAGTGCTCCGAACGGCTCATCCAGCAGCAGCAAGTCCGGCTGAGTAATTAATCCTCGCGCAATGGCAACTCTTTGTGCCATCCCGCCCGATAACTCAGCCGGGTAACTATTTTCAAACCCCCGCAGCCCGGCAATATCAATCCAGTAACGTGCGCGGTCATACTGCTCATCCGGATCCATCCCCGCCAGTTGCAGCGGGAGCACAATGTTGTGAAACACTGTTCGCCAGGGCATTAAATTGTCGCGCTGGAACACAATGCTGATGTCCCGGCGGGGCTGCTTGAGCGTTTGACCTTCAAAGACAACCTCGCCGCTGTCGGGTTGAAGTAACCCCGCCGCTATCCGCAGCAGGGTCGATTTTCCGCAGCCGCTGGGGCCAATCAAACAGGTAAAGGTTGAGCGAGGCAGTTTCAGGCTGACATTGCGCAGCGCAGGGGTCCACTGTCCGTTATTCCCCATAAAACCATGCGAAACATGTTTCAGCGCCAGCGGCGTGGTCATTTAGTTATTCACCTTCAGTCACAAATTCATTCGTATACGCCGCCTCAAGATTTTCCAGCGGTTCATCCAACAGCCCGGCGTCAATCAGCGCCTGTTGGGTCGTCTCCCACGCTTCCGGTGATGTCTGCCCGACTACATCGGCTTCCCACAATGGAATCGAGCGATTGAGCACCTCGCGCTGCACGTCATACTGGTCTTCGGACAGGTCCGTGACGAATTTCAGGCTGATGTCAAATGCCTCATCCGGGTTGTCCACCGTGAACTGAATCCCGCGAGTGACGGCCCGCACCATTTTTTCGACCAGTTGTGGATTATTTTCAATCGTCTGCTCGTTGGTCACCAGACCATTCGACACCAGTTGAATATAGTCCGAAAATTCGATGACCCGCACAGCAAAACACTCTTCAATTTGCAGCGGTTCGTTGGCAATGTACACGACCGCCGCCTCGACCTGACGTTCACACATGACGGCGGGTGCGGTAAAGCCAACCGGCTCCAATTCGAGATCTTCTTCTGCCAGATCAACCGCACCGAGCATAGCCCGCAGTCCCATATAGCTGGCCCCTTCCAGAAACGAAATGCTGACATTGCGCCCGGCCAGATCACCCGGTGCTTCAATCTCCGAATCCGCTGGGACAACAATGCCTACCGGGAACCGCTCGTACCATTCCATGACATACACCACCGGCTTCTCCGCATTTCGCGCCAGAATAACCTGCTCGCCGCTGATGATGCCGAATTGCAAATCATTCACGGCGATGCGGTCCAGCCCATCGGGTTCGCCACCATGTTCGATGGTCACGGCCAGCCCTTCATCTTCAAAATAGCCGTTGTCGATGGCGACATAGATTGGCGCGAACTGTACATTCGGGATGAATGTCATAAACAGCGTGACCTCAGTGAGATCGCCGTTATCACTATCATCGTCATCCTCATCGCCAGTTAGCAAAAATGACCCCGCTACCAGCCCGACTAGAATCAGGAGAATGAAGATCACAATCAGGCCGCGATTACGATTGTTCATACAGGAAAAACTCCTTAAAATAGAAAAAGTAAAACGATGTCGGGAGCGGGCAATCTATGTGTGACGACTCGATACGCCTGCTCCCGGTCATCTCCTTAGTTTTGGACGCGCCGCCAGGCCAGCACCATATATTCCAGCCACGCCACCAGCCCATACAGCAGCAATGACAGAGCTGTGAGCAAAAATACACCCACAAACACCAGCGGGGTATCGGATGCCGAACGCCCGAAAAAGACCAGATAGCCCAGCCCTTCCCGCGCACTGACAAATTCACCCACCGCAGCGCCAATTACCGACAGCGTTACCGCGATTTTCACCCCCCCCAGCAGTTCCGGCAGCGCGGAGGGGATTTCAAGATGCCACAATATTTGCAGCGGGCTGGCAACATTGGCTTTCATCAATTCGCGCAGTTCGGGTGACACATTGCGAATTCCGACAATCGTTGAAATCAGCATCGGGAACCATGTAATCAGTCCGGCGATGATAGCTTTGCTGGTGTAGCCGCTGCCGAACCAGATGATAATCAACGGGGAAATGGCGATAATTGGAATGGCCTGCAAGAAAATGAGGTAGGGTGTCAGCAGATAATCCATCAGGCGCACCCGCGCAATGATGTAGCCCAGAATGACACCCAGAATCGACGCGGCAATCAGCCCGGTCAACGCCTCGCGCGTGGTCACCGCCACATGCCGCACCAGACTGCCGCTGTCCACCAATTCAATGAAGCGCTCCCACACCGCATGGGGATGCGGCAGAATGAAGGCCGGATAGCGCCCAGACTCCACGACCTGAACCCAGACTATATAGATAACCAACCCCAGAACCGGGACGAATAACAAGCGCCAGTCAAAATTCAGCCGGAGTCGTGGTAATTTCTTGCGTACGGTGAGGGTGGTTGACATTAAAAATACCCCTTGATTGTCGGATACAACTTCGGGGCAGGGGGAATCGACCATCGCCAATCATTGTGGCAGGTAAATACCAATAACCCAACACACATGAGCGGTTGAAAATGAGGGTCTATAGCATCCTTCTCCCATCCGGACTATCACCGTCGGCTCTGGCCTCGCACCAGATCCACCGGCAGTGGTGTAAACCAACTGCGCGGGTCACGGGCTGGTACACTGGGTGTACATACCGCCGGTCGGGATTTTCACCCTGCCCCGAAGGCGCGTTTGTTGGCCCCATTATAGCAGTGCCCTGTGAAGATTTCCACAGAGCGCCGTAGTTGAATCGCCTTAAAACCGACTGGAAACTCTTTTGTCTAGCCTGTACACTAGCTCGCAGCAAATTTGACACTAATCTGAGCGAGGACATATGCGAAATCAACGACTCGGTAGACGCTCCCGAGAAGGTGGAAGCTGGCAGTGGATGACGATTGGCATCTTTTTAGGGATGGGATGCTCACTGGTGATGCTGCTTTCCGCCAATCTGTTTGGCTTTGTTGAATTTACCGTCGATGAAGAGGGTGGAGACAACAACTCTGACACGGTTGTCATTACCAATACGCCGTCGTCAACCGAAGATAACGGGACAGAAACCTCCCCCACAACAGGGTCTTCCACACAAACAACAGCAGTCGCGGGTGTGCCATCCTTCACACCGGGCGGGGAAAATACATCTGCAAGCCCAACGCCATTGCCGGGCGGAACTGACCCCAAATTTAGCAACAGCACTCAAAGCGTTAGCGGCGGAACACCCGCTGTAGGCACGCCATCCGATCCCACCATCGAAGCCATTGGTATACCAACATCCGATGTGCCGACCGAGCTGGCGATTGTTGCCTCGACGCTCCTTCCTATACCGCAAGGCAGCTTCACAATGGGGACCACGCAGGAGGAAGCGCTTACTGCTGTGCAACTGTGTTCCGAACAGGGTGGCACATGTAGTGAGGCAATGGTCATCGACTCTACGATTCCCCACGAGGTCTTTCTGGATGCCTACCAGATTGAGCAAACCGAAGTCAGCGTTGGGCAATATGTGGCATTTTTGAGTTATCTGCTGGATACAACCGAGGCCGAGCGCCCACACTTGAGTTACTGTAATGGCCCCTGTGTCTTGACCACGGGTGATGCCGGTGGTGAATTTAGCGACATTGAGTTTGATGGCACTCGCTATACTGTACGCAGTGCCGGAACCTCTTTTGATAGGTCAGACTATCCGGTGACACTGGTTACGTGGTACGGTGCGCGGTCATACTGTCAGGAATTGGGCCGTGATCTGCCTACCGAAGCCCAATGGGAACGTGCCGCACGCGGACCCAACAATAGCATCTATCCATGGGGACCGAATTGGGTCCCGGAAAACGCCAATACCAACCGTTCAACTTTCGACCCCAATGCTGAGGGGTTAGCACCGGTGGATGAATATGTGAGTGGGCAAAGCGGATTTGGGGCGCTAAACATGGCTGGTAACGTCGCAGAGTGGACACTGGATTGGTATTCAGCAAATTATTATGCGCAAGCCGAGCGTGAAAACCCCAGAGGACCAGCCAGCAGCGAAAGTAAGGTCGTGCGGGGTGGTAGCTGGGATTTCGTGCCATTCTTTGCCCGCAGTGTTCACCGCTCCGATCAATGGGGACCAACTCAGGCAAGTTTCTCAGTAGGCTTTCGCTGCGTGGAGAACTAAGCGCGGCACGATGTAAATAGGTCGATTTATCACTGTGGACGGATGTATTTATCCGTCCATTTTGATTACATGAGTGAATGACCCTTCATGTGATAAGAAAGCTTTCCGGCTATTTACATGCTAAAATGCTTGCAACGGATATTTATTCTGGCGGACGTACGATGATACCCGATTCACCCACATTAAAGGTCCCGCTGCGAACCGACGAACACGGTGCAATCCGTATTGGCAATACGCGAGTTCTGCTTGAACTGGTCATTCATGCGTATTACATGGGCGAGACCCCTGAAAGCATTGTTGACAGTTACCCCACGCTAGCGACCGCCGATGTTTATGCCGTGATTGGCTACTATTTGACACATCGGGCAGAAATTGATGCCTATGTGCGCCAGCGCGATGCACAAGTAGAGCAAATTCTTAGCGACATGGAAGCGAATCTGACACCCGAAGATCGTGCCTTCCGAACACGTCTGCGAGCGTACAAGGAGCAACAAGGTGGCAAATGATTCGTTTCCTCCTTGATGAGAACTTCAATGGTAAGATTGTAAGAGGTCTGCGCAGCCGAAAGCCGGATGTCGACTTGGTTCGAATTCAGGATACGGAACTGTCCGGTGCGGACGACCCGAATGTTCTGGAATGGGCTGCACAAGAAGAGCGAATCTTACTTACCCATGATCTTGATACAATGACAAAGTATGCGAACGAGCGTATTGCAAATGGGCTTCCACTTGCGGGAGTAGTCTTTGTGCGTGATTCACTGCCAGTTGGAAGCGTGATAGAAGATTTACTGGTGATTTTGGAGGCCAGTGAATCCAGTGAATGGGAAAGTCGAACACTGTTTCTTCCACTATAGCATTACTTAAAAAAGCACTTTATAGGATACACTCTACCTGAACCATCAATCGGCAGCCATTGCCTCAACCTCAAGTTTCCAATTGGGCAGCAGCAACTGCGCACAGACGACCGTCAGCGTCGGTTGATGATCGCCAAGATATTTCTTACGCAGCGCCATGTTGGCTTCGTCATATTGCGGGTGAGCCAGATAGGTGCGGACTGATACCAGATTTTGATACGTCATGCCCGCCGAGTCGAGGATCGTGCCCATATACTGCCAGATAATATCGCCCTGCTCTTCAAAACTCTCAGGCATGGTCTTCCCATCCGACAGATACCCGTTCAGACCGCTGATAATCAGCAGCCGCGAACCGACCCCAATTTCAATCGCGTGGCTGTAATTTTGGTATTGGGGAAAAAGTCCCGGTGGATTGTGCTTGATTATTGGCATTCGACTCTCCAACTATACGGGGTTGCAAACGGTTTCATCCAGATCATAAGCTGCAATCAAGGCATCCAGCACTTCATAAACATCCGCCAGTTCATTAACCAGTTCATCCGGTTTGGCTTGCAGGACCTCCTGTGCCTCCTCAACCAGTTTTTGGCGCAGGGCCTGTCCATTCGCCGCAATGATTTCCGGGATATTGTCTCGAACGAGTTTGTTGTATTCCCTGCGGGGCATGGGTCTTTCCTTCCAATAGATACTGATAGCGGGTAAATATAAATCGATATGGTCTATCAGGAAAGGCCCGGTCTCGGTCATGGGAGTCGAATTTTCAAACAACCAGCCGATAACCAATTCCCGGCACAGTTAACAAGAGTTTGGGAGAACCGGGGTCAAGCTCGATTTTTTCGCGCAGCCGTCGAATATTCACCTTAATCACATCTTCGCTCTCGACCTCCGGGCCATAGCCCCACACCGCATCCAGTATCTGCTGGCGAGATGGAGAATGCGATGTATAACTGGAATATGATAGGATTCTAGTGAGAGATATGGGCAAGTATAGTCAAAAGCGAAATCACGATGAAAAAATATGTCTTGCTGGCTGTTTCCCTTGCAGTGTTGGCTTCTTCACTTGTTATTGTCGCCTCACTTCTTCCTGACGGATGCACAACTTCTAGATTTACTGACCCTGAGTCACATGCTGTCAACTATACACATATGGAAAATCAAGAGACCTTGAATTTGACCATTCAACGGATATGGGATGATATTCAACTCTCACGGATAAAAGGTATGGGAATGCCAATACAGATTGTCAATGGTCAAATAATTCTTGCTGATACAAATTGTGATGAAGTTGTGGTGCTGGATGTAGCGACAAGTTCAGTGTTGTGGCGCACCAAAATCGACAATCCTCAAAGAATGGCTGTTGATAATGTTGGGGAAATTCTATTCGTCACCACTGCACATGATAAGATAATTGCCCTCAAAACAACTACAGGCGATATTCTGTGGGAAAATGACATGTTTCTCTTCAAACGAACAGAAATCTATTTTGCGATGTACGACGACACACAGATGCTGGCTTATGTTGGTATTCCGGGGGAAATGGAGACATTTTTACTTGATAAAGATGGTAATCTTCAACCGATGATAGAATATCCCCGAAGTGCTGTTCATCTTGCTGGCAAACGCTGGCTGGAAATTCTGCCATCCTCCCTAGCGCTCTTGGATACTGATACAGGTGTTATATGGGAGACGCATGTAAATTGCACTGTGGACGTTGTATTTGACCCTGAAACGAATTTTCTAATCTGCTCAGATCGTTACAATAACATCTACAGCATTGACTACCTGACGGGAGACGTGCTGTGGAAGTTCAAAGGAGTCATTTCCAACATCATTCTTCTTGACGAGTATGCCATGTTTAGCGCTGAACCGGGCAGACTGGTTATGGTCAATACGCAGAGCGGTGCACTTATAGACGACATTCGTTGGGATTTTGGGCTGGAGAGTAACTGTAAAGTATCATCTAGTTGGCTGACAACGGCAGGTGACCAGTTGTTTATCTCTTTCTCTTTCAGTGAGGACTTAGAAATCTGTGAAAGCTTCCTCGTGATGGCTGAGTTTTCCTTGGATTGAGACAGGGCAACAATCTATACAACCAGCCGGTAACCAATACCCGGTACCGTTAACAGTAATTTCGGGGAGCCGGGATCTAGCTCAATTTTTTCGCGTAAACGGCGAATATTCACCTTGACCACATCTTCGCTCTCGACCTCCGGGCCATAGCCCCACACCGCATCCAACATTTGCTGGCGAGACAATGCCTGATTGGGGTGGCGGGCCATAAACAGCAGCAGGCGGAATTCGGTGGGAGTCAAATGCAGCGGCGCGTTATCGCGATAGACCTGCCCGCGAATCTGGTCTATGACAAGGTCGCCAATATAAATGAAATCGGCATCGCCATTGGAAAACTGACCATAGGCGCGGCGCAGTTGGGCACGGATGCGTGACAGCAGTTCGCGCAGGCTGAACGGCTTGGTGACATAATCATCCGCCCCCATTTCCAACCCCAGCACCTTGTCCATCTCGTCACGCTGTACGGTTAACATGATAATGGGCAGGGTCAGGCGCAAATCGCGAATCTGGCGGCAAAAATCAAAACCGGAGCCGTCGGGCAGGCGAATATCGAGGATTATCAAATGAGGTTGGTGGTGGCGCAGGAAAGTCAACCCGTCACTCCCGGTTGCCGACCAGTGGACATCATAACCCTCGCGCTCCAACCCGGCCTGCAAGCTGTTGGCAATGCCGGAATCATCTTCAATCAATAAAATGCCATAATTCATGTTGGTTCTCCTGCTGTCAACCCAAAAAGTTTTTAAAGATGAAACGCAAAATGTGAAATATCGAATGAACTTCCTCTGGTGTGACAGTGATAGCACGCTTCCCCCTTTGTCCTTCGGACATTTCCCCCATGAATGGGGGAACGTTTAGGCGGGCTTTGCGGTGCTATCAGTTCCCTCCCCTCTTCTCCCCATTTATGGGGAGATGTCGCGTTAGCGACAGAGGGGATGTATGGCATCCGCTATTTCGATCTTGACGAATCCATGTCGTGAATCACTGCTGGTAAACAGACATTGAAGGTCGTGCCCGCCGGGCTGCTTTCAAAGGTAATCGTGCCGCCGGACTGTTCAATGATGGTTTTGGTGAGCATCAAGCCGATGCCGTTGCCGGGATAGGGGCTGGCGTTGCGGGCACGATGGAAACGCTCAAAAACGAAGGGCTGATCTGCTTCCGGAATGCCGATGCCGGAATCTGCCACGCTCAAATGCCCGTCCCCGGTAAGTGTTATCGTTACCGCGCCCCGCTCACCTGTGAATTTAAGGGCGTTGTCAATCAGGTTGTCGAGGGCACGATAAAGCTGCTGCTCATTGGTCTCAATGACTATCGGGGTTTCCGGCAAATTGAGTGTGTACTGGATGTCGCTTTGCTCGGCGCGAGAAGCGTGAAATTCACTGACAGACACCAGCAGATCATTGAGCTTGACCGCCTCGGTTTCATGTGTGCCAACCCCCGCCTCCAACCGTGTCAGGTTCAGCAGATTATCGGTCATGGTCGCCAGCCGGGTAAGCTGGGCATGGGCGCGGTTGATATAAAGCTGCGGATTATCAGTTTCGGTGGCAGCCAGTTCAAGATTGGTCTGAATGGCGGTAATCGGTGTGTGCAGTTCATGGGCCGCATCAGCGACAAACCGCTTCAGCGTCGCCACTGTATCCTCAATCCGTTCCGCCATTGTATTGAAAGCATCGGCGAGATGCCCCAATTCATCGGTGCGCTTAATGTGGGCGCGGGTGGTCAAATCACCGTCGCTCATCTGGCGGGTGGCGCTGTCCAGCACCATAATCGTATGGCTCATATCGCGGCTAATGCCCCAACCGACCAGTGCCGCCAGCACACTGGCAATCAACCCCGCCACAATCAGGCTCCGCTGCACATTATGCAGAATGGCGGTCCCCAGTGCAGGACCACCTGCAATCTCTAAGTAGCCGATCAAACGGCCATCCCCGCTGTGCAGTGGTGTAATGACACGCTGCGTACTCTGGGGAGCCGAAATGGGGACATCCTGTGTGCCAACACCGAAACGAAATCCACCCGTCGAGCGCGAATAGACCTCAATGGGGAAACGGCGTTCTTCAAAGACGGTGGTGCCCGCCATCGTCGCACCGGAGAAGGTGAAGTCAGCGACACCGGGCGGGCCTTCGCTGGTGGTCATATAATACACCGGGTCCTCGAATGGCATGGGCGGCAGCGGCGCGTCATTCATTGCCACAATCTCAAACGCTCCGCCTGCTCTGGCACCACCCAACAGGATCGCCC
>JAKEEQ010000270.1 GCA_022616515.1 Chloroflexota bacterium
TCCCCGGTGCCAAGGCAACCAGCCGCCTGAATGGTCGATAGCCCTGTCAACAAGCCATTCTCCCTTATCTTTACACCTATGGGACGCCATAGATGGCGTCCGCCAGCCAAACCACCGTATCAGTCAAAGCGCCACCACCCATTTACTCGGTGTGAAATAGGTATCACATACAAACCTGAAATTAATTTACAAGGTTAATTAATTCCCGCTCAGTTGATCGCATTTTTCGGGCTTAGCCGAATTAATTTATTAACTTGATTAATTAATTCCCTTCAGCCGGAGACACCTCATCCGTCAGGGCGTTATCACTGGCTAATCTTTATCAACGATCAGATGCTCCGCCAGCCATTGACCAATCAGGGCAGTAGTTGGCGTGAGTGTTTCTTCATCGAATAACCGTGTCCCGTGACGACCGCCTTCAAAAAGACGTACCGATGTATCGCCCGTTGTCACACCGAATAACTCTATGACAGCAGTGGCACTGACCATATCTGCCCGCGAGGCCAGCAAGAGAAGTGGGCGGTCGGCGTTTTCTGTTACAGAATCCAGTGTGGTCACGCCGCGATAATCCAGTCCGGGTGAGAGGGCAACAGCAGTCACAACCCGGTCGTCATTTGCCCAGCCGCGAATCGCCAGATTGCTGCCGATACTTGCCCCCACGATGGCGATTCGCTCCGTGTCGACGCTGTCCTGCTGCCGCATCCAGTCTATCACCGTTTGAACGTCCTGTTCGGCGAGGTCCCAGTCGCGGCTGCCGCCCGTGTCACCATGCCCGCGCATATCGAGATTCAACACATTGAACCCGTACTCATTGACCAACACGGGTACTAAAGGTTCCCATGCTGTATGATTGCTGCTCAGCATGTGCAGTAACAGTACTGCTGGTGCTTGCCTGTCACTTGCGTACCAGTCGCCGACGAGCATCAAGCCATCTTCCGCTTCAATTTGGACGACTTCCATTTCGAGGTCCTCCTGTGCGGAGACTGGCATTACAATGCTCAGAAACAGGGTAATAAGTACGACGTTGCTCAAAAGCTTCATGAGGTTATTCCTTTCCGCAAAAGTACACGCCACTTTGATGAGTGTTCTTCGGGGATACTTACCCGGTCATTTTATTTAACGCTTTTCCAACGGTTGTCCGCTTCCCCTTGTTCTTACATCTGTCTGTCGCTATCCTTACGCCGCTTATTGAGTCGACTAGCGATGGAAAACAATCAAATGAAGTTCTGGCGGTATCTTCTTCTCAGTTGTTTAATTGTACTCACAATCCTGACACCGCTCCACCGGGCCACTGCTCAAACTCCACTTGATCTGGTTCTCCAGCGGGTTAAAGAGTATATGCAGGAACAGATCGGGCGCGATTTTATTATAGTTGAGTGGACCTACGTGGTTGAAACGTGGGAAAATGCGGGGCTTGGCTGTCCGGCTCCGGGAGTGAGCTATGTTGATGAAGATACACAGGGCTACAATTTTTCCATCACCATTGACAACGACGAAACTTTTGAAGTACACAGCAATCTTGATGGAACGGTGGTGAATATTTGCACACCGATTGATCGGAGTGTGCTGATTGATTACCGCACATTTCAGGATACCGGGTTTGTGATTGATTACCCGGAAACATGGCAAACGGTCACAACCAATCCTGAACTGGTGGTAGGATTTTACCCCGGCGGTGAGACAACGTGTGACACACCCGGCATGACCATCCAGCGGGTGGAACAGTCCGGCGCTAATGCCAATATACTGATTAACGACATGGTCCGGCAGGAGGGTTTTGTGCAATCGCTGGGAATTGCCGTGCCCGTTGGTGCATCGGGCGGGCAGACCATCACGTATCAGGTGGCCTGCGATGATACTGCGCTGCAAGAAGTGCGTACCACTGCCTTTCCGTTACCCGACCTCTCTGGCGGCTATGTGGTCCGTCAATGGGCCAGTGTTGCCGAATTCAAGGGCTGGGATGGCAGCTATCTCGCCATTATCGACTCGTTTAGTTTGATCAATGACCTCGTGGCGAACAATGGGACCACCGAGAATGGCGACGTAGGTGACGCGACAGAGCTTCTATCAGGATTTGCGCTGGCGCACAGTTTCGTAGACCAACTTTATGTCAGTGCGCTGGATGACTTGCCGGGTATCCAGATTACGACAACAACTGCCCCCCGTCGTGGGTTTGCGTTTTCAAGGAACGGGCAATATCTGGCTTATATCGAGCCGAATCCCCGCATGGGCGGCGAACGGCTGGAAGGACTGGAAGTCGGCGGGCGTACCCGTGCGATTAGCCCGGCAGTAGCACCCCATTTCCCCATCTCGTGGGCATGGCAGGATAATACGATGGCCTTTGTTGCGCCCACTCAAGATGATGCCCTCGAAATCCATACCATATCAGCTACCGGCGATAACGACACGATGCTCGGCACGTTCGCCTTCCCGGCGGATTGTGAAGTGCCCGCGACGCCGTATATCCCGGAGGCTCTGTATTGGGTCGAAGCCGGAATTAACGGCAGTGGCTATACCTTTGAATGGCTGCCGGATGGGCGATTCCTGTTGACAACAAATTGTGAAGGTACTGAGCTGGCCTTCTGGACGCCAGAGGCCGGACTTGAGCCGCTCGGTGAATACCGGAATGCGGCGTTGTCGTTCAATGGGTTGCGGCTGGCAGTGCTGGACGCGGATGATAATATCGTCATCTTCGATTTGACGAATGGCAGCGAAGCAGTTATCGACGTGGAGAGCACACCGGATCAACTTGCGTGGAATGATGACAGCAGCCTGCTTTACTACACGGTGCTGGAAGAATTCGATAGGATAACGGTTGAGGATGAAGGCTTTGCCGAACGCGGGCAGCGGATTCTGGGAGTTTATCCCTACGAGTCGGTTCTAAACAGTGTGTCGATTTTTGCGCTGAACACGGTTACTCAGGAAAGTAATCTACTGTGGACGCAGCAGGGTTATGCGGTTGGGCGTCTGGAACCGCTGGCAAATGGCGTGGGTATGTTCTTCAGTTTTATCCCTGATGATCGCCAGTACATTGACGGCTTCCGGCAAAATCTGACGTACCGGGAACTGCGCTTCCGCCGCCCGGAGACACAAATTTATTGGCTGCCCCCCAATGGCGGAGAAGCTCAATTGCTGGTAATCTCCCAACAGCCTGTCCCATCGCCCGTCGTTGTTAATCAGCAGTAGAGAGGTTGTATGCCGCGAAAACAGGTATTTGAGTGGCCCATGTGGGCCGAAGCCTATGCTTACGGAATCGCCATCCCAATGTCATTTGCCTCATTCGGCCTGATGTTATGGTTGATACGCTACCGGGCTGATATTTTTGACACCGAATTCATCGGTGCTGTCCTGCTCATGATCGCCTTCATCTCATCATTTCTGCTGAGCGGCGTGTTATTCGCATCATGTGCGGAACGGGTGTGGCATCAGAAGAGTGATGCCCTCAGTTATGCATCATCCGCCCATTTGATGAGCATTTTGCCTGCTGCTTTCTTGCTGGTCATCGGCTTTATCAATGAGCAGGAGTTATTCTTAAATGAACTCACCGACTTTCTTAGAACCGGGGAATGGAACATTGACGCGCTGCTGATAGCGTGGGTCATCCTCCACACCCCTTTCATGGCGGTTCTGGCCCTTGCCGATAACACGAACCGCTTTGCTGAAAACGGGGATGATGATGAGGATTGATCATCTGGTTCTTACCGTACGGGACATTCAGGCAACCTGCGAATTCTACGAACAGGTGATGGGGATGGAAGTGCGAACGTTCAAGGATGGTACTCGTTATGCGCTACATTTCGGCTCACAGAAGATCAACCTTCATGAAGCGGGGAATGAGTTCGAGCCGAAAGCCGCCCATCCAACACCCGGTTCGGCGGATTTGTGCTTTATAACAGAAGAGTCCCTTCCAGCAGTCATCCAGCGTCTACAGGATCATGACATCGCCGTGATTGAAGGCCCGGTCCAGCGAACAGGCGCACCTGGGCCTATCCAATCGATCTATTTTCGTGATCCCGACGGTAATCTGATTGAGGTTTCCAATCAGGTAAACAGTGCATAATCGCTGAGTCTGTTGGCGGTGCTTTCTGGTATAATGTCGGTCTGAGTAGCGTTACCCTGAGGAAAGCCATGACGGACCTCGGAATTGTCATTGTCAATTGGAATACAAAAACACTGCTGCGTAATGCACTGCGAACCGTCTTTGCCAGCGAGGGATTAACGTTTAAGGTGGTTGTGGTTGATAACGCCAGTGATGATGACAGCGCAGTGATGGTGCAGGAAAATTTTCCTGAGGTTATCCTGGTTGAAAATACGCACAATGACGGCTTCAGCCGGGCCAATAACATTGGCTTGCAGCAGCTTGGTTTCGGGCGGGGCAGAAATGGTGCAGATGTTCCGCGTTATGCCCTGCTTTTGAATTCGGATACCGAAGTTCCACCGGATGCACTGGCAAACATGGTGGCCTATATGGACCGCCCGGACCGGCAGGATGTGGGGTGCGCCGGGTGTAAACTTATTATGGGAAATGGCGAGCTGGATGTTGCCTGTCGCCGGAGTTTTCCCACACCGGAGGTCAGTTTTTATCGTATGGCCGGGTTATCACGACTGTTTCCAAAAAGCCCCCGGTTTGGCCGGTATAATATGACCTTTCTGGACCCTGACATCGAAACAGAAGTTGACTCTGTGGTTGGGGCCTTTATGATGGTAAGACGTGAAGTAATTGCGGAGGTCGGCTTACTCGACGAAGATTATTGGATGTACGGAGAGGATATAGATTGGGCATTCCGCATCAAACAGGCGGGCTGGAAGATTATGTACAATCCCGCCGTGATGGTTCTGCATCTGAAACGCGCCTCGAGCAAACAAAGCAAAAAAGCCCGGAAGGCGTTTTATCAGGCGATGCTGAAGTTTTATCGGGATCACTATCGCGCCACGACGCCGTGGTGGCTCCACACAATGGTGATACTGGGACTGCTGGTGAAGGGTGGTCCGGCAATCTGGGAAATGTGGCGACACCCGGAACGCAGTACCGTCGCGTAATAGTTAATAACCGCACGATTCGTGCACTACAGCAGCTTGCTCTGATTGCCATTGATATTGTGGCACTTATGGTATCGTTCTGGTTGGGTTATGTTGCACGTTCGACGCTTCCTCTTCTGGATATACCAGAAAATCCCCCGCCACTGAGCCGCTACTACCCAATGCTGGCGATTCATCTGGTCACCATCATCTCTTTTTTCTATCTCACCCGTATGTATCACATGAAGCGGGCCATTAGTCGCATCGACATCGCCTATGTCATTGCGCAGAATGTCTCGATTGGCACGTTTATTGCGATTGCACTCGAAACACTGAGTTTGAAAAACAGCTCCCTTGAACTGGATTATCCACGCGGCGTGATTGTCTATGCATGGATTTTCAGTGTTGTGCTGATGATTGTGGGGCGCGAGATACATCGTCAAATGGTTGTGCGGCTGCGCAAAGCTGGCATCGGTCGAGACCGCATGTTGATTGTTGGTACGAACGATGTTGCCTGGAATATCTCTAATCTGATACAACGCTCACCGCAGTTCGGTTTTGAGGTGGCCGGACTGGTGTCCGGCGAATCGGAGCCAACGCCTGATTTATCCGATCCGAAGTTTGGCGTGTATTATCTGGGCGAAGTAGATGATCTGCCACGTATCATCGACACCACCCAGATTACCGAAGTGATTATTGCGCTGCCAGAAGCAACCCGAAAAGACCTGCTGCATGTTATCACATTATGCCAGCGGGGTGAGGTCGAAATCAAGATTTTCCCGGACACGTTATCCTTCGTGACCACGGGCCTGACGGTTGATGATCTGGGGGGATTGCCCCTGCTAAATGTACGCGACATCGCGCTGCGCGGTTGGAAACTCAGCCTGAAACGCGGACTCGATATTGTTGGCTCGGCGTTTGGCATGATTTTCCTCAGTCCCTTTTTGCTGACGATTGCTGCTATCATCTATTTTACAGACCGGGGACCTGTTTTCTTCAGTCAGGAGCGGGTAGGGCTGGACGGAAAGCCGTTTCCGATGATTAAGTTTCGCACCATGCGGGTTGATGCGGAGCAAATGGGTCACTGGACGGTGGAAAATGACCCGCGTGTAACGCCGATAGGGGCCTTTTTGCGGCGCACTAATCTTGACGAACTGCCCAATCTGGTAAATGTGCTCTACGGACAAATGAGCCTTGTCGGGCCGCGCCCGGAGCAAGTAAGGTTTGTGGAGGAATTCAACAAATCAATCCCGCGCTATATGGAGCGGCATCGTGAAAAGAGCGGCATGACAGGCTGGGCACAGGTCAATGGCTATCGGGGCGATACTTCCATTCAGGAACGGCTCAAATATGACCTGTATTATGTTGAAAACTGGTCGGTCTGGTTCGACATCAAGATCATCCTGCGCACCGTTTCCCAAACGATCCTATTTCGCAATAAAAACGCCTACTAAGGACGGCTGTCTGTGGAACTCATTCAATTATGGCAAGTGGTCCGGCGCTGGTGGTATTTGATTGCTATTCCTGCGGCGGTTGCGCTGGTGTGGAGTTTGCCTGCCATGCCCGACGCGATTTCGCCACCGGAAACTTATGGTGGCTCGATGCGTTTCACCGCCGCCGCCCCGCCCACCGAAGCGAATGCCATCGCCGCCGAGACCGATGCACTGTCACGCAGCGGCACTTATGAGGATACGGCCTATGTGCCCTGGCTGGCTTCTGAATACGTTGTCGTCAACATGCAGAATTGGGTGACCAGCAGTAGTTTTGCCGAAGAAGTGAGTGAGGTGCTGGCGCAGCAGGGGATAGCCATTGCGGCTGAGGATGTCCAGCAGGCTTTCGCCGCCGACAGTGCCCGCAGCATTATGACGGTCTTTTTCGGGTGGGATGATGAGGCCGAACTTGAAGCGATCATGCAGGCAACGATTGAAGTGTTGCAGGAGCGCAATCAAACTTATTTTCCGCAGTTTGCCACCCAACCGGCTGAGGTCGTCCCACTGGATGATGTGGAGGTTGTACGCACCGTTCCGCCTGTTACCACACGCTTAAACCCGATTATCCGTATTTTGCTTGGCTTTGCGGTGGGGCTTGGGCTGGCAGCACTGGCAACGTATCTCGACGACAGCATCTATGACGCCAGCGATATTGGGGATATGCCGCTATTAGCCACCATTCCTCGTGAATAAAATAGCTGGCAGTGCCACTACCAGCTTATGAGCATAGTGAGAGATAATTTCAGTTAGCGGGTGCGCTGAACCATTTGACGAGACGTTTAATGACACTGCGTTTGGCCGTACGCATATCTTCTAATTCCCGCTTGAGTTGCTGCGTTAGCTGGTGAAGCTCGATGGTCGTCATACGCGCACCATTCACCAGCACCCAACTGTCCCCAAGGTCACGAAGCTCCGTTGGGGGGCGACGATAGAGCGAAATGTATGTCTTCTGATATTCGTTGATAACTTCCGGTGTAGTCATGCCGCCCTCACTATACTAAAACACCTCTTGTTTATAATGTAACATTTATCGGCCTGCAAAGCGATATTTGCTCACGAAAATTTCATGAAAATTTCGTTGCACTTTTAGCCACCCACCTTATGGCGCAGGTAGGCTTCGATGAAGGGCGTTAAATCGCCATCAAGAACGGCTTCAGCCCTGCCTGTCTCGTGCGCCGTCCGCATATCCTTCACCATTTGATAGGGATGGAGAACATAGGACCTGATCTGATTGCCCCATTCGGCGCTGACATGCTCGCCTTTCAATTCTTCAAACTGTTCCTGCTGCTTTTGTCGTTCTAAATCATACAATCGGGCCTTTAAAACTTGCATGGCACGATTCAGATTCTGAACCTGGCTGCGCTGATTCTGGCATGACACAACGATTCCGGTGGGAAGATGGGTGACGCGCACGGCGGTGTCGTTCTTCTGCACATGCTGGCCGCCAGCCCCCCCCGCCCGGAAAGTATCAATTTGCAAATCTTTGTCGTTGATTTCGATTTCGATGTCTTCCTGAATATCAGGCCACACCTCAACCAGAGCAAACGACGTATGGCGGCGGCTGTTGGAGTCGAATGGACTGATGCGCACCAGTCGATGCACGCCGCGCTCGGCCTGTAGGTAGCCGAAGGCCCAATCACCCTTGATCGCCATTGAGACACTCTTGATGCCCGCTTCTTCGCCGGGTGTCTCGTATTCAATATCGACTTTGTAGCCATTCGATTCTGCCCAGCGCAGATACATGCGCATCAGCATGGCCGCCCAATCGTGGGCGTCGTTACCGCCCGCCCCGGCATGGACGGAGAGAATGGCATCCTCGTTGTCGTAATCGCCGCTGAGCATGGCCTGAAATTCGAGGCGTTCGGCTTTCTGCTGTAGCTTCTGCGTTTCGGCCTCAAGTTCGTCTGCCAGCGTTTCATCGCCCATTTCGGCCAGTTCGAGTGTGTCTCCGATTTGTTTGATGGCGTTTTGCCACGTTGTGATTTCGTTGCGCAGTTTTGAGATGCGCTGCATGGTAACTCTGGCTGCATCAGAGTCGTTCCAGAAGTCAGGCTCAGCGGATTGTTTTTCAAGCTCAGAAAGCTGCTTATCTTTTTCGGCTATGTCAAAGACGCTCCATTAGCATTTCAATACGGCGGCGCATCTCGTTCAGTTGACTAATCAGTTGTTCCATTGTTTATTCTTCCTCACCGTTATTCTCAAAGAGGCTCTCAATAAACCGGTCCGGGTCAAACGGAATCAAATCGTAGATGGTTTCACCGATACCGATATAATGAATGGGCAAGCCCAGTTCCTCTTGAATGGCAAAAATCATACCACCTTTAGCGCTGCTGTCCAATTTCGTGACGATTAAGCCGGTCACTTCGACCGCTTCCTGAAACTTCTTGGCCTGATTGAGTGCGTTTTGTCCGGTGGTTCCATCCAGAACCAGCAGCGTTTCGTGCGGCGCACCTTCCACTACTTTGCCCATCACGCTTCTGATCTTTTTCAGCTCTTCCATCAGATTGAAATTGGAATGCAGTCGTCCGGCAGTGTCCACAATCAAGATTTCTGCCTTTCGGGCATAGGCGGCTTCCGTGGCGTCATAAACGATTGCGCCGGGGTCCATACCGGGTTTTCCAGCGATGACCGGGACTCCGGCCCGCTCTCCCCAGATTTGCACCTGTTCGATGGCGGCAGCACGGAAGGTATCCCCGGCGGCGATGATCGTTTTGCGGTTGTTCAACTGCATACGACGCGCCAGTTTGCCGATGGTGGTGGTTTTACCGGAACCGTTGACGCCTACAATCATCACAATCGACAGCGGACGCCCGCTGACATTCATCGGCGTTGGTCGTTCCAGTAGTTTCAGCATCTCCGCCTTGAGGGCTTCATCAAGGTGGTCTGTTCGTGTGATGCCTTCTCGTGCCACGCGGTTTTTTACGTTTTCAATCAATTTCATTGTTGTTGGGACACCAACATCGGCCTGTATCAACATAGCCTCGACATCGTCCCAGGTATCTTCGTCAATTTCTGTGTTGCCAAGCGCCTGAGCAATGCGCCCAAAAAATGCCTGGCGGGTTTTTGCTAATCCCTGTCGTAGCGACCCCATAACATTCCTCAAATGTTTTCGGATAATGTTCTCTGATTGGAAGTTACGCAGTTCAATAGGAATGTAGGACGGCGGACGCCCAACGGGGCGTCCCTACACACGATTTCCGGTGGGGACGGGCCGTTGCACGTCCTCAACCAGAGTTGAAAAGACTAATCACCTATCTCAACTGCGTAAGTCCTATCTGATTATAAACATTTTCACGTTATACGGAAGTCGTGTAACGGTACGTTCCATCAGATTTGTGTAAAAACGCCCGATTGTGCGTAATGAAAAAGGCGAGGTTTGGGGCCTCGCCTGTTAATATCAGGGTAACTCGATCTGGCAGCGCTGTTCGCGGGTGCTGCAAATCCCTAATTCCGTGTCGCCATCGAAAACTTTGAACTCGATAAACTCCGGATTCCAGAAGACACGCGCCAGTTCCGTGAAGGTACTGTTATCCACAAAAATGTTGTTGCATCCCGCAATGCCGGATTGGGCAGTTTCAGTGCCCAGTGTAATCTGGATGCAGTCGCCCACCTCAAACGCCTCCAGATCGACCTCAGCCAGACTTCCCGCATTCGCCAGTTCATAGGTACGTGTGTCATTCAACCAGCTAAACAAAATGTCCTGAATGTTAACTGCGGCATCTGGCGATTGGACCTGTAATGTGAAGGAGTTGCCACCATAGGTCATGATGAGCGCGGGGGTCACTTCGGCGGTATCATCACCGCTGTCGAGGGTTTCAGGATCAGCGTACTCTACGGTTGCCTCGTAACGAACGGCTGCCCCCTTACGGTCCTCAAGTTCGACCCATACACTCTTTTCGCCGAATTCATCCGTCAATTCCCACGGAACGCCAAAGTTGGTGTCTTCCCAGAGCAAGGGTTCGGCGTCGGCCAGTTCGGCTTCGCTGTTGGCAATCTTCACCGTGACGATGCGCTGCACGACGTCTTCATCGGTCTCGTAGTCCAGCGACTCTTCGTTGTGGATATATAATTCTACATCCTGCTCGGTCACAACATCCGCGCCATCATTGATGATCAGCGGGATGACATTGGGTTGTGCCCCAAGCACCACAACGTACACATCCTGTGGATTGCCGCCGCGAACAGGAACATAAGACGTGGTCGCAATACCAACTTCACGGAATCCATCCAGCGCAACATTGGCTGAAATGGGGCCATCCCACAAATTGGCTACTTCCTGTGGGCTGAGGATACCAATCCGAACGTATGGGGTGCTGATGACGCGCTGGCTGTTGTCAGGCCACAGCGGATAATCAAGAGCGCGGGCAAGTTCGCGTGGGAATGATGTGCTTGCACCATTGTCAACGACCTCATTGGCAATCGTCTGCGCTATTTCATTGAGTATTTCGGAACGTGCCAGTGGATGCTGGCCTTCTGAAATCAGCCCTTGATTTAACAGTACATAAAATTCATCCGGGTCATCCGGCCCATCCTGTGCATGTACTGGAATAATCACAGTAAGGAGTAAAATAGCGGTGATGAGAATCGATTTTCGAAACATTAAGCCCTCCTGAAGATAGCTCCGATCACCATTGATAACGATAGTCTACAACGACGACTATTGCAACCTCACGTCGAATTGCTGCGGGGGAATGTCGCCGCTGTTGTCGTAAACAACCAATTGGATCCGAACAGAGTCAACAACCACATCACAGGGGATGGCGAGGACTTGTCTGGCGAGCGTTGGTGTGAGCGGCGTCCAGTAATCTTGCTCAAAGCCATAATTCGCCAGCGGTTGATCGTCAATGTCAATCAACTCGTCCTGATTGGTGAATATCCGCGCACTGAGCATGATGGACGGATAATCTCGCTCGCCGCGCCACCACCACGAATGAACGATGACCTGACAGGTTCCGGTGGAGTGATAGGCATCGTAACCGAGCAGGCTTGGCCCATCGGTCTGCACCTGAAGTAGCCCTTCAAAGTCCACAATATGTTCAAACAGAGGCTGTTTATCAGGAACTATCGGATAGCGGAATAAACTCACCTTGCTTGGCTCGTTAAGTGGAGCGGTATTCATCCATATTTCGACCTGCCCGTTACTCAAATATTCGGGGATGCCATAGGCTAATTCAGCGGGGTCCATTGTATCGCCCTGCCACGCCATCACCCAGATAGCGCCCGTTTCGGGTGTGAGCACTTGGCTAAACTGATCCATTGCTTCGAAAAACTCGACCCGGTGATTGACGTTGATGATATTGCTTGCAGGCACACCAGCATAGGGAATAGGGCTATCATAGTATTCAGCCGCCGTGAAGATCGTACCATCTCGTAGCATCAGTACATCATGCTGGCCCGCATTGGACTCAATTATTTCAAACGCCTGCCTGAAATCACCGCGAAACTGCTCATCTAGTTCCCCACGCTGCACAAAAGCGGTCACTGGCAAAATCAGACTGGCGGCAATTAAAATCGCCTGACCGCGCCCGATTCTACGCACGGCAGAAGTCACACCACCTCCCGCGAGCAATGACAGAGCCTGCCACGTCATCCAGGCATGCCGCCCGGAAAATAACTTCGCTTCAATCTGTGTCAACGCAATCAGAAGCGCCGCAAATGGTAACAGAACCATGCCAATAGCAAATAAGGCTTTTCGTTTTTCTCCTGTGAAAGCTGCCCAGGCAGCACCCGATAGTATTGCAAATCCAGCCAAGACATAGGCAAGGGTGTCTTCGGTAACGTTTTTCTGCCCGAAAACATAGTATTCAATGTAGGCGTCAAGCCAGTCATCCAGCCTGGCGTCGCCTGGAAACGCCGTGCCTTCGCTGAAATTGCGTGCGCCCATCAACACCACCCAGATTCCCAGAGCCGTCATGATTGTCAAAGGAACAATAATCCCGTGGAAGATACGCTGGCGTGGCTGTTTCAGAAACCACAACCCAATAAGGGCAAAATGAACGCCGATAGCGGCAAGCGCAGTGTAATGGGTAAACAGGAGGAGCAGCGTTGTAAGGGTATAGATAGGCCA
>JAKEEQ010000271.1 GCA_022616515.1 Chloroflexota bacterium
AGACTCACCGGACTGCCTTGTGTTCCCTCCCCATGCATGGGGAGGGTTAGGGAGAGGTCAACAAGGTTCATATCCCTGAATCTATTTCACATAGAACGTATCTTATAAAACCGCAGTCTGTCCGACTTAGACATGGGTAACTGGTGGTCCAGTGTAGCCTGATTTGCCCACCAACAGCGCTCCGTACAGCGCCTCGTGCCCACCGGCAAACACCTGTTGGGCCGTAGAAAAATGCCCTGCGGTGGCATCCGGCGTCCGGCGCATGAGCAACCCGCACCTGTTAAACACCCGCAGATACATCAGGCTTGCGACACATGTAAATCCAGTCGCTCGGATGCCGCGCGAAATCGCCGGGGCGCTTAACACGCTGATAATCCACAGGTGTTCAAGTTCCTCATGCAGCAGTTCGCCAACCATGAAGGCCAGCAGCCCACTGAACAAACCCATGCGGCGATAATCCGGCAGGGTTGCACAATCCCAGACATAAGCATCGCCTGCCGGAATCTGAAGTTCGCGTTCGAATTCGCCGACCCATTCTGGCCCGCAGGTCAGCCAGCTATACGAGACCAGCGTTTCACCAACCCACGCGCCATAACACCCGCTGCCAGATTCCAGACGACGTTTCAGCGCGGTGGGCGTGATGGGGTCCATCTGGCTGGCGGTCGCGATTAATTGGCCCACGCGGTCGGCTTTCACCTGAGCAAAGGTGACCGGGATACGTGGCAAAACAGATGACCCGGTACGCAGTTCCTTCAAGTCCGCCATCCACAGCGTCCCGCGCCGGAATGCCCATATATCGCGCAACGTTATATTGTTTACCAGCGCATCAACACGCATCGGGCACTTCCCGCCAAACTTCTGTCTAGATCGTAAAGAAGAGACCTCTCACCTGCCGGATTACGTCCGGGTCTCCGGTAGCTTCACTCAGATCATCGCGCTGGAAGGCCGTTAACACAAAATCGGACGGGTGCTTGTAATGGAAGATGGCCTGCGCATCATCGAGATCATCGGTCGCCTCGGACTCGAACTTGCCATCCTTAACCCTGACCTTCCATGAACCGCCCCATTCACCATCGACGTTGATGCCGTAAACGACATCAACGCCCTCGGCAGAGGTGGGTTCGACGGTTGCCGAATACAGAATCAACATGTACGGTACGAGAACACCGGCGGTGCGCTCATCCAATTTGGCGTCTTTATCGCCCAGTCCCCAATGCATGTCCCACGTATGAACGCCGTAATCCATCACATGGAAAGCCGGGTAGAAAAATGTCGGCAGCGGTCCCATATAGTAATGCCCGACCAGAAAATTGCTCCATTCGTCGGCGGATAGGTTCTCAAAAATGTCCAGCATTTTATCGGAAGCGGTTTTCCAGCGGGCGATGGCTTCCTCGCGTGAGAGGCCACGCAGTGCCATTGCCTTTTCGTTCAACTTCTGGCCCATCACAGCGGTCCCGACCGCATTCACCGGGTCCTGTCCGCCGTGGGCGCGTTCCCACCCGCTCAGATAACCTTCGGTGACGTCAATCATATGACCGACCATGTCGCGGACTTCCCACTCTTCGCAGCGGGTTTGAACGTTCCAGTTCGCCGGGTCGTTAATGACGTCCTGAAACTTCTGTCGCTCGGTGCGAACGACATCAAGTACAGTATCTTTCCCACTATAATCCATCGGATTAACTGCCATCGTTGGCTCCTCTTAAAACTCAACATTTTTTCTTCCGGAAGACAGTAATTTTTGAGCGAGTGTCACCTCCATAATCTATCAAACGCTGTATGTGAAACAGAGAGCGAAAGATGATCTCCTCTGATCCCTCCCTAACCCTCCCCATGCATGGGGAGGGAACCTATTACCGCGTTTAGAACCGACGCTCACAGGACCCAACCAAGTCTCCCCCATGTTTGGGGGAGATGTCGCGCTAGCGACAGAGGGGGTCAAGTTTTCCTTTTAAATAAGTCGCATCAATCTTCACGGCTTTGCAAACCCAGCATCTTGCATAATTCGCCAAGCCGGTCCATTTCCTCAGGCGTCAAAATGCTCATCAACTCGCTAATGTATTCAACATGCCGGGGGAATAACTCATCGAGAAGCTGACGGCCTTCAGGAGTCAGGCTGACAATGAACTGGCGGCGGTCATCTTCATCACGTTCGCGACACACTAATCCACGCTTTTGCAGGTTTTTGACCACCATCGTCATGTTGCCGCCGGTGACGAGCATCTTGTCACCAATATCTTTTTGAGACATGGGACCCAGATAATAGAGGGACTCCAGTGTTCCAAGTTGGCTCTCCGTCAGGTTATAGTCGGCCAATAAGCGGCCTGTCAGCATCCCCATTGTTTTTCGTGCCCGGCTGAGTTTGATGTAGGCGTCCAGTGCGCGTCGAATCCGTTCATCGCCAGTGTAGTGAGTTGGCACCTTGTCTCCGTAAATTAGTTCAACGTTAAAGCTTTAATGTTAAATTATATTGGATTTACTCGAATTGTCAAAACTGTGCTAAACGCAGGCGGGTTCACGAAATAATTCACGAATATTTCAGGAAATAATCATGCATCTGGCCTGTTATTTGCGATAAGATACATGTATAAATTATTCCGGTGGGAGTAACCCGGTTACAATCCTCCACAAAAAAAGTTTTAAGGAGAATTCCATGAAATGGTATCTTCGGGTGATGATTCTCGTCATCATCTTTGGCTCCGTTATCATCGTTGGTTTCACCAAACAGAATGCCAGTGCAAATGAAAACAACACCTACACTTTTGGACTTGCTTATGCTGAGGTGATGACCCATCCTGACAGCGGCGAGACGGGACATGTCATCTATTTCCGTCAGGACGTAGGTAATGCTCATTTAAGTGATGACTTTGTTTACGACGATCCGCGCCGCGCTGCCTTAAACGGTGGCAATCCGGGTGTAACGTATGGCGTGAAGACGGGATTCCTGTCTTCGGATATTCATCTGACTGATCAAGTTGGTTGGATGCATAACTCATTTTATACATGGGCTTCTCAAGCCTGTTCGCAATTATCTTTAACTGAAAATCCAGTTAATCCATCTTCGCCCGGCTATGTTGCCAAGTATTATGGCGAGGGCGTCAGCGATTTAAGCCTTGTGCAGGCTGATATCACGCACATAGGATTTCTGGGTGTCGGACCCATTTTCGCCGAGGGCACAAACGTGCTCAGCGTCTCGTACACATTATACTGGTTTGATGAACAGGGCCATTCGTCTGACATTGATAACAATGGCAAAGCCGATGTCGCATTCCGTGAGACTTACTATAACGATCAATTTGAGTGGTCCGACAATGGCGTTGAGGGTCTCCAGCCGGACGGGACATTCATTTTCGACTTCCCGACGGTGGCTATCCATGAAGCGGGGCACGGCCTCAGTGCAGGCCACTCTGGCAGCATTGGATTCAAGAGGGGTATTCTCGTCGCCAATCCGCGAGCGGTGATGAATGCGGTTTATATCAATCCCCTGCGTGAACTGACAGGGCGCGATAACGGCATTTATTGCAGCAATTGGGCACAGTGGCCGAATCGCTAAACCACCATCAGAACTACAAGTCATGATGACTCCCGCATGGGGGCCTTTTTTTTAAGGAAGCGCCGCTTGATTCTTAACTAAGCACTTGCTGTGTGATAAGCCCGGTCAGACAGTCTTTCTCATAAAATTCTCATTTATGAAAATTGTTGATTTAATAAATTTACTATGTTATAACTTGTGGTCGTGGGAGTAAAACCAACTACAATTTTAAAGAGTTTCCAGGAGAAACGTTATGAATCATCGTCTGCGGATTATTTCCGTTTTCGTTTTTATCGCCATCCTTGGATTGGCCGTTTTTAGTGCACCGGAACCACAACAAGCCACCGCCAATGATTACAGCGACCATTTCCCGATTCTTGCCTATGCTGAAATTATCACTGATCCTGACAGCGGCGAAGCTGGCCGTATCGACATCCTCCGGCAAGATCTCGGCAACGGTCAACTGTCACACGACTTCGTGTACAACGACCCGCGCCGGGCGTTGTTTAACGGTGGCAATGCTGGGGTCACCTATGCTGTGAACACTGGCTTTCAATCAGCCGATGCTAATCTGAACGATCAAGTTTTTTGGATGTACGATTCAATCCTTATCTGGAATGCCGAAGCCTGTGCGGACCTGACGCTGAGTGAGAACGCGATTGCGCCGGGAACACCGGGGGTCGTGAAACGATTCTTCGATACGGGCGTTATAAACCTCGACTGGGTCGCTGATCTGACGCAGGTCGGGTTCTTGAGTGCGGCAGATTTCTCGTATTTTGCGCAGAATCCCAATGTTCTGGGTGTGACCTTTACCCTGTTCTGGGCAGATGCCAACGGTACAACGGATATTGATAATAACGGCAAAGCCGATGTCGCTTTCCGTGAGATTTACTACAACGATCAATTTGAATGGGCAGACAACGGGCTGGAAGGTGTCCAACCGAGCGGTCCTCGTATCTTTGACTTCCCAACGGTTGCTATACACGAAGCGGGTCATGGTGTCAGCGCCGCTCACTTCGGAACGATTGCGCGTCAGGATGGCGTTTTGATTGCACACCCCCGTACGATCATGAATGCTATCTATGGTGGCACACTGCGTGACCTGACGGGTCATGATCACGCAAGCACCTGTGCGAACTGGGCACAGTGGCCTCAGCGCTAAGTTTAAAATTTTATATAAGTGAATCAATAATGGCTCCCAATTAACGGGAGCCATTTTTGTTTTCAGGCAACCGGACCGGCGATAAACCGGCGCAGTGTGCGACTCACCGGCAGCAGCTTCACATCACTGATGATGACGCCCATTGCCAGCCGCAGCACACTACCAATCAGCATGACTTCTACAATAGGCAGATCGAGTTTCAGCAGCGTCGTGCCCAGCATTGGTCCTACGAATATCCCCAGAAACGTAACCTGACTGTACAGGGTCGTATAGCGCGTGACGGAATGGCCGGGAAGCTTATTGTTGAAGTAACCAAACATTCCTGTGCCGACCATTGTCCACGACACACCATTTACCGCCGCGCCTATAACCGTCAGATACAGCGACGGCACCAGCGCAATGATAAGTGTCGAGAGCGCGGTTCCCGCCATGCCCAGCGCCACCAGATTACGGTGACCGAGCTTGTGGGCAATTTGCGGTGAACAACAGGAAATCGCAATACCACCCAGCAGTTCGATCAGGACAAACATGCTGATAAACTGCTCATCGCCACCCATCACGCTCACCAGATAGTAGGGGATGAAGGGGAAGACAACGAAAAAGGTCATCTGTGTACCAAACGCAAAGCCCAGCACCCGCCGGAAGCGCTTATCACGCCATGCGGAAGTGCCCTTGTCCGGGCGAACCTGTGGCGAGACATGCAAACTCCGTGTCCGGTAAACGTACCACAGGCTGACCATGGTCACCAGAAAAGTGATGATGAACATGAACTGATAATTCTGCGGGAAGGGTGCGCGGGTCAACCACAGCCCGAAGACGAGAGTGCTAAAGCCAATGGCAGTATTCATGGCAATAAAGCGGCGGCTAATCAAGCGGGTGAGCTGGTCAATCGGAACGGCTTCGCGCATCATTACCATAAACATGACGGACGAAACGCCCTGTGGTATGGCCGGAATGGAAATCGCCAGAATGAGCCAAAACGGTTGGAAGGCCAGTGGGAACAATGGCGTAAAGGCTGGCAATAAGAATGAGAGCCTGAAGCCAAAGCCCGGCAGTACCGTCGCCCGTGCCGCGTCGGGAAAATGACGGCCCCACCAGCCGCTCATGGTTGACGCAAACAACAACAGCAATGCCGGGAATGCCGTCAGCAGGCTGAGTTCGAACGCGGTTGCATCAACACGGATGGCGTACACGGCCATAAAACGCGCTGTTGCCGGAATCGCCAGTCCAAACCAGAAGATGTCCATCACTAAGAAGCGGAAGTTTTTTTGTTCCTGTTCAGTCATTGTCCTATTGCCATTTACAGGGTGTGATAATTGCCACAATCAGGATAGCAAGCCGATGTTTCGGGAGTGTCACAATTGTGTCCCAGACTCGTAACATGGATTTGTGCACAAAATTAAAAATCAGTGCAGAATGGTGACTCTCCTTGCCGGTAATAGGAGAATAGTATTTCCGACAGCCTGAAAGAATATTTATATTGAAAGGACATCCAATGACATCTGTTGCCATTGCCCGCTGGAGCGAATTAGAAGACCGCAAGCCAGATTATGCGCTGGTTGCCAACGTCGATCTGGTAATCATCCGCTGGGATGACAATATTTCTGTATTTTATGGTCGATGCCTGCATCGTGGGGCACTGCTGGCAGATGGGTACATATCTGGAAGTGACCTGATTTGCGGTGTGCATCAGTGGGATTATCGCTATGATACGGGCGTTAGCTCCTACAACAACGCCGAACGCCTGTATAAATTCGGCGCGTGGATTGAAGATGACCTTGTGTATGTCGATGAAGAGGAGGTGATTGATTTCCATAACGACAATCCGCAGCCCTTTCACCGCGAGGAATACCTCGGTCTCTATCAGGACTACACCGGCACGGTCGACGAGCCACATAATAAATACATTCGTGACCTTGCCAAAAACGGCCTGAAAAAATGGGGCCATCATGGCAAGGTGTCGGCAATGGGCGTTTCGCGTACGGAACTTCCCTTATGGGATAACATCCAGATTTTAACCGGACAACTTGCCCGCCGCCCGCTGCTGGATAACGCGCCCGTCGGTACAGAATTAATCATTGGCCCGAATGCCGCCAAACCGCTGCGCCTTGACATTCCCCTGCTGGTGAGCGATATGAGCTATGGGGCACTCAGCGAGGAGGCGAAAATTGCGCTGGCGACCGGGGCGGAATTAGCCGGAACAGGCATTTGCTCCGGGGAAGGTGGGATGCTGCCCGAAGAACAGCAGGCCAATTCCCGCTATTTCTATGAGTTAGCCTCGGCAAAATTCGGCTGGAGTCTGGATAAGGTAAAATTGGTGCAGGCATTTCACTTCAAGGGTGGACAGGGAGCCAAGACCGGGACGGGTGGTCATCTCCCCGGTAATAAAGTGGTAGGCAAAATCGCTCAGGTACGCGGCTTGCCGGAAGGGCAGCCTGCCGTTAGCCCGGCTACCTTTGCCGACCTCGTGACAACCGCCGATTTCCGCGAGGTGGCCGATCAGGTGCGTGACATCAGCGGCGGCATTCCCATCGGCTTTAAACTGTCCGCCCAGCATATTGAGGAAGACATTGATTTTGCCCTCGAAGCAAGCGCCGATTACATCATCCTTGATGGTCGCGGTGGCGCGACAGGTGCAGCCCCCAACGTGTTCAAAAACAACATTTCTGTGCCAACAATGGTGGCGCTGGCACGGGCACGCCGTCATCTGGACAGCATCGGGCGCGACGACATCACGTTGATTATTACCGGCGGACTGCGCACCGAATCCGATTTTGTGAAGGCACTGGCGCTCGGCGCGGATGGCATTGCCATTGCGAATTCGGCGATACAGGCGATTGGCTGTCTGGGGATGCGGGCCTGCCACACCAACAACTGTCCGGTTGGCATCGCCACCCAGCGCCGTGATTTGCGCAGTCGTCTGGTTATTGAGAAATCCGCCGAGCATTTGAGGAATTTCTTTGAGGCGACGATTGAGTTGATGCAGGTGCTGGCCCGTGCCTGCGGGCATGACCACTTGAGCGGTTTCAATCTGGATGACCTGACGACATGGAACCGTGACATCGCCTACCTGACGGGCATTCCATACGCGGGTGTAACACCGCTTTAAGGACGGTGGGCGGCAGGACAGGTATTATTCGGAGTAAGCCGCACGAATACAGGACGCCCAACGGGGCGTCCCTACGGACGGCACGTCCTGAGCGACTCCTACTTGTAAAACACGTTGTAGCTATAGAAGTAGCCAGCCGCACGGGCCTTTTCCCAGCTAATTTTCTTTTGCTTGCCGTCGCCTTCACCAACTTCATGGACGGTAACGCCGTCGTCCTCAATAGCAATCAGATATACGAAGTGGTTATACATGCTGATTTCAACCTGCTTGCCACTGTTAAGGAGGGGCAGGTAGGTCTTCTCAATCAGTGCCTTATAATCGTCGAGCGGGAAGTAATCCTCAAATTCATCCAGGCTGGTAAAGTCGGAACTGGACTTCTTGTCGATCCACGCCTCTTTCCTCTTTATTCGCGCTTTGAGGCTGTTAATTTTTTGTTGGGCAGTCTTTCGCGCCCGCTGGGCATTCTTGTCATCTCCCTTAATCGCGTCGAGTTTCTTTTGTTCCGCCTCAATTTGCGTCTCCAGTTCCCGAATATCCCAGCGCATCCTGCCCCAGCCCCCCATTTTGTGAATTTTCTTCCAATCGGGCAGCGATTTGTTTTCGTTCTTTATGCCGAATAAACCAGCATAGCGCGAAAATGTCGCGGGCTTCAGGATCGCATTGCGGGCCAGTTGCTGTGCCTGTTGCACCGTTTCCTTAAACTGGGCGGGGTTATCAACAGCCATTTTCTTCAGGTCATTGACAGGAATGTTGAGTGCTTTCACCTTCTTGTCGCCCGATAGGAAAATCTCCTGAGTCAACATGACGTAAATCACGACCAGTTGCATAAAGTCGGGCAGGCGAAAAGAATCCAGATTCCAGCTTTCAATATCTTCCCGCTTCCTCTCATGTCGGGCACGGATGTCGGCCTGCTTTTTCTCTTTTTTCTTCTCATCCTTATCTTTGATGTTTTCGATTTCCTTCGCTTCTTCCTTCTCAGAAATGCCTGTCATCGCGGCCTGCTGCTCATCAAGGATGAGGCTGAGCAGTTGCTTATCGCCCGTAAAATCAGCGGAGCTAACTCCCAGCCCTTCAAGTGCAGAGGACAGGGATGTAACGTTGCAGGTGCGTTGTCCCGCCACATTGCGCTTACCTCTGGTATAAGCATAGAGGATGTCGGCATTGTTGGTTTGCATGTAGAAGGGGACACTGCGGTTAAGTTCCGCATAGAACTCCGCCTTCTTCAACTTCAAGGCTTCGGGTGTCATGCCCAGCGTCTTCGCATCAAGGCTGGCAATCTCCTCACGAATCTCGCGTATTTCAGCGACGCGCTCTTCTCGTCCGCTAACCTCCTCTCCGCCCGGCATTTCGCCTTTGAGTTTTTTGGCTCTCAGTGCGGCAATTTTCTGCTCAATGTCTTCAAGCGGGGAGTCGGTTTCGACTGTCTCACCGGCTGTGATAACCGATCCTTCTTCCACCGAAAAATCAATGGTTTTAGTGGGAACCTGACGTTGAAGCGTTCCATCCAGCATACGGCGCACATAAGCATTGCCCCGCGTTTGTTGCAGGTTAAGAATGTGGTGTGGCGAAGCGTTTTTTTCTGCCTGCGGTGCGATAGGGGTGCTGGTATCCACAAATGGTTTGTGGATAGACAGTCTTTGTCGTCTAAGCATATTCCCAACCCTATTTTGTTTATTGGCTCCGCATTAAGTGTAGCAGAATTCTGTCTCAGCAACATCTCAGAGGGATCAGTGTTAAGAAAATCACTCCTGTGTCCAATCTCGTAAATAAAGGAAATCATGACCGATGGTGCGGCGGCTGATTTTGGCGACATTCGGCATAGTCCGCTTGTAGTGATTCCGGCGCACCCGCCTCCACACATCGCGCACAAACGCCTCATCAAACCCGGCGGCGATGGCTTCGCGGGTGGTATAACGTTCGTCTACCAGTAGATAAAGCAGTTGGTCGGCGTCATCATAGGTATAGCCGAGTTCGCCCTCATCGGTTTGCCCTTCCCACAAATCGGCAGAAGGCGCTTTGGACAGAATCGACTCCGGGACACCTGCCGCCGCTGCTAACTGGCGCACCTGATTCTTGTACAAATCCGCGATGGGCTGAAAGGCCACCGCACTGTCCCCGTAAAGCGTACTGTAGCCCAGCAAATACTCTGTTTTGTTGGATGTGCCCACCACCAACCCGCCGAAGGCCGCCGACTGGTCGTAGAGGATAATCATGCGCTGGCGGGTCATGATATTGCCCTGCCGCAGCCGCGACATTTCCGGGTAACGGTCGATAAGCGGTTGGACCATCGGCGTAATTTCTACGGTGTCATACTTCAGGCCAAGCTGCTGGATGACCTTCTCGGCATCGGTCAGGCTGCCTTCCGATGATGATTGATAGGGCATCCGCAGCGCAAGGACATTTTCCCCGCCAAGTGCTTCTGCTGCCAGAAAGGCACTCAGCGCCGAGTCGACGCCGCCGCTCAAACCGATCACTGCCCGCTCGAAGCCGTTACTGTAAACTTCTTCGCGGATAAAATTCACCAGAATTTCACGCGCCAATGCCGTGTTGATTTTCAACCGGGATAAGAACTTATCGACCATCGGTCTCCCTGCGTTCTGTTGCCAAAAAACCTGTTCTATTGTATCAAGTTCAATGCAACACGTGTTATAGTTAATGGCGCTAGGTGGTGGTAATGCTTTGACTGATAGGGTGGTTTAGTTGGCGGACGCCATCCATGCTGTCCGAAATGCTCTCATCAGTTACTATGTCACCACTTCTGGCGCTAAAAACGTAAAGAAGGGTCCCCCATGCCGCGAACGTCTATTGTTTTCCTCACCGTCATCTCCCTCAGTATACTGAGCCTGATGCTGGTCTCTACAACAGAGCACACGGTTTATTCCCAGCAGCCAACCAGTACACTTGCCCTGCCGACGGGTACGCCCGAAGGCACACCCGCCGGGTCGAACGGACTGGCGGTGCAGACGATTGAGATGGACAGCATGGTGGAGGGTGAACTGGATGTGGCACAGTGGGACATCTGGGAGTTTGAGGCTGAAGAAGGGCTGGTGGTCACCATCACCCTGAACAGCGTCCGCTTCGATCCCTTCCTTGAACTATATAAGGCGGGCAACGATCAGGTTCCGATTGCGGTCGATGATGACGGTGGGCGGCGGCGCAATGCCCAACTGCGCCAGATTACCCTGCCCGCAGACGGCACCTATCGCATTTTCGCCCGCTCCTTTGATGATGAGGGCGAAGGAGCCTATCAACTTCTGCTTGATTCATTTTCTGACCTCGGAACAGCACCGGACATGGCACATGTCACCAGTTACAGCGCCACCGAATCCGGCACGCTTGAGAATTTTGAGGCGGTATACAGTTTTGAGGCGGAGAGCGGCGATGTGGTGACGGCTGCCGTCAGTTCCCTCGATTTTGACACCTATCTGATGCTCACCGACAGCACGGGTGAGGTCATCGCTGAGAATGATGACAACGAACTCGGCGAGAAAAATTCAGCCATTACCAACGTGCCTATCCCCGTCACAGATACCTATTATCTGTTCGTGACGCCCTTTGATTTTGAAGGCAGCGGTGAATATAGTCTGGCAATCTACGAAACCTCGCAGTTGACCGAAGCACCCGGCGGCAGCATCGGACTCAGCGAGATTGGGCATGGTGTGCTGACTCCGAACAGTTTTGGGGATTGGGTTTTTGAGGGCGAAGAAGATCAGGTCGTCAGCCTGACCGCCGTCACCGATGTGCCGGAAGCCCGCCTCAACTTGATGTTGGAACTGTATGGTCCCGACGGTACGCTGCTGGAAGCCGATACCGACAGCGGCCTGCTCCTCAATCCCGCCATGACCGATTTCCGCCTGCCGGAAGATGGCGAATACCGGATCCGGGTGTTGGAGCAGCTACCGCTGATTGGCGGGGCCTATCGGGTGAGCGTTGCGCCGGGGCGGGTCTATTTCGGGCCGGGTGGCAGTCCCGCCAGACTTATCGCGTTGAACGATGAGTCGGTGAGGACGCCCGTTACCATGCTCAATGCCGACGAACCGTTTGACCTGTGGCTGTTGATTAACGCGGACGATGAACCACTGACCATCATGCTCGAAACATCGGGCGGGGAAGCCAGCCTTGATGATTTCACGATCCGGCTGGCGGATACGAACTGGAATTTTGCGGGCGTCACCGACAACGGCACGCTGACAGTTGATGAATTACCGGACAGCGATGCCTATTTGATTCTGGTCCAGTATACGGGATTGGGGACGCTGGATTATCAGTTGACGATAACGCAATAACGAAGGCATTGACGGAAACGGTGTTCTATATGGCGACGCGATGTATCCCATGCCTACGGATAATTCGGCGGGGTTTTGGCAGGGACGCCAACATGGATTTCACAAAATGGTGCGGGTTTGTGATACGAAACGGGATCGGGTTTACCCGACCCCTCCGGTGAGCGTTCTTCGGAGGGGCGCGGTACACCGCGTTCCATGTTACCGTGCACCGTCAACCGGCTATCCAGCGCCGTGTAGCGCCGTGAGACATCATCATTGCGCACCATGATTCCCGGCGAGATTATGGCTTTATTCCCCATATTGTCACCGTATCGCCTATAGTTGTGGCAAGAAATTGCCCATCCGGGCTGAAAGTCGCACTCCCCGCAAAAGTCCCTTCTTCACCATTCAATGTTTTTAGAAGTTTACCCGTAGAGACATCCCAGATTTGAACGACACTATCATAACCGCCCGTTGCAACCAGTAGAGAGCCGTCAGGGTTGAAATCGACCTGAGTAATTAACTCTCCGGTTCCCTGAAATGAATTCAATTCTTCTCCAGTTTCACTGTCTAGAAGTACAATTCGCATAGTGTAGTATCCTGCATAGGCAAAAGTTTCGCCGTCAGGGCTAAATGTGACTGCTCGTGTTCCGTATTCGTCTATTTCAAACGGCTCTAACGGCTGAAGCTCATCATCAATCACTGCCCAACGACGCAATATGTTGGAATATTCCACATCCTCATAAGCCACAACTACAATATCACCATCAGGACTGAATTCTACAACCATTGGCAGACTGAGTAGCGATGCTTCAGACAGCATTTCACCTGTTTCTGCATCCAACAATCTTAACCATGCATCAGTACCCGCACCGCGATTAATATAGGCTATCTGGTGCGTTTCAGGTCGGAAATCGAGCGCGTGACATGGATCGCAAACTCTTATAAGTGAATCCTCGTTTCGTGAACTTAGACTTGTTATCCCTATGAAGTCCCAAGTAAAACACGATGCAACTAACTCATCATCATCACTAAGATCGTAGTTGCTCCTTTCAATCGAAATTGTGCCATCATCTTGCCAGTCAGTTCGAGAGTAACGATGTGTGCTGTCACCGTCGATTACAAACAGGCTGGTGTTATCAATTGACCATTTGACCTCCAGAGGTGCTTCGACCTGAAATTGATGCACAGGATAGAGCCTCTCGAGGTTATCGGCTTGAATTATTATATCCTGGGACGCCGGGGTAAGCGTCGGGCCAGCATCTGAATAAACATGCGTACCTGTGTCAAGAAATAGTAGGAGAAACGCGACTGCCGAAAATAGACCGATACCAATAATCTGCAAGGTTCGTTTCATCATAAGTCTCCCGTTAAACACTCAATCGACTATCCAACGCCGTATAGCGCCGGGCCTCGACATCATTGCGCACACTAATCCCCAACGCCTTGCGCGTCCCGACCAGCACCACCATCTGCTTGGCGCGGGTGACGCCCGTATACAGCAAATTGCGCTGGAGCATCATGAAATGCTGGGTATGCACCGGCATCACCACCACCGGATACTCTGACCCCTGACTTTTATGCACGGAGATGGCATAGGCCAGCGTCAGTTCATCGCATTCCGAGAAATCATAATCCACCAGCCGCCCATCGACATCTACCCGCATGACCTGCTCTTCCATATTGAAGCTGTGAACACGCCCGATGTCGCCGTTGAACACATCCTTATCGTAATTGTTGCGCGTTTGCAGCACTTTATCCCCAATGCGAAACAGCGTGCCAGACAGCCTGCGCTCGATTTTGCGTCCGTCGGGGTTGGGGTTGAGGGCGGCCTGTAGTGCCTCGTTGAGATTCTCGACGCCGACCGCGCCGCGATACATCGGGGCCAGCACCTGAATATCATTCACGGCATCGAAGCCAAATTTTTGCGGCACGCGAGCTTTGACAATATCGACCAGCAATGCTGCCGCTTCTTCGGCATCCTCGGCCCCGAAGAAGAAAAAGTCACTGGACGAATTGGAGGTATCCGGCATCTTACCCCGATTGATGCGATGGGCATTGTCGATAATCATGCTGTCGCTGGCCTGCCGGAAAATCGTATCCAGTTCGATGACGGTGCACACATGGCTGCGAATCAAATCGCGCAGCACATCCCCCGCGCCCACACTCGGCAACTGATCAACATCGCCCACCAACAGCAGATGCGTCTCAGGCCGGATGGCTTTCACCAGCGCATAAAATAGCTGCAAATCAATCATCGACGCCTCATCGACGACCACCATATCAGTGTTGAGCGGATTTTCGTCATTGGCTCCCCAGCCCTCACGCGGGTTATAGGACAGCAGGCGGTGGATGGTCTGGGCGGCATATCCGGTCGCTTCATTGAGGCGTTTGGCGGCGCGTCCGGTCGGGCTGGCAAGTTTGAAACTGTGCCCAGTCGCAGCCAACATGGCGATGATGGTGCGCAGGGTGGTGGTTTTACCCGTGCCCGGACCACCCGTCAGGATGGTGATCTTGCTGGTCAGGCTGGCGCGAACCGCCCGCTGCTGCTGCTCACTCAGGCGAATCGATTCGTGATTGAGGATGCGTTCCAGCAAAGCATCAAATTGATCGGTGGTCATCTCGCTGATGCGGGTCAGGCGGCTGGCGGGCGAATCCAGCATGTCGAAGATGCGTTCGGCGGTATTGCGTTCGCTGTAAAATACCGGGGCACGATACACCGCCTGCATCATCTCGCCCTTTTCGGGATGGCGCACATCATCCAGCCGGATTTGATTGTCGCCCTGAATGCGGTGCAGCATCTCCTCAATCATACCCGGCTCGACACCCAGCAGTTCCGATGCCAGCGCCACCAACTCATCGGTGGGCAGATAGACATGCCCATCGTTTTCAGCCTGACTGAGCGCGTAGGCAATCCCGGCCTTGAGGCGATTGGGCGACTGTGGGGCAATGCCGAGCGCCCGCGCCAGCCGGTCCGCTGTCAAAAAGCCAACGCCCCAGATGTCTTCTACGAGTCGATAGGGATTCTGCTGGACCAGATCCAGCGCATCGTCTTTATAGGTCTGGTAGATGCGGGTGGCGATGCCTGTATTGAGGCCGTAACTTTGCAGGAACAGCATGACCTCTTTGACGGCCTTTTGCTCTTCCCATGCTTTCTCGATGATGCCCGCCCGATGCCTACCGACGCCGGGCACTTCACGAACCCGTTCGGGTTCATGATCCAGAATGTCCAGTGTCTGGTCGCCAAAAAAATCAACGATGCGTTTGGCGGTGACCGGACCGACGCCTTTAATCAGATTGCTACTTAGATAGCGACGAATGCCCTCGACGGTGGCAGGGCGCTGCTGGACGACCTTCTCGGCCTTGAATTGGCGTCCATAGTCGGGATGGGTAGTCCAACTGCCAGTGCATTTGAGGTTTTCGCCGGGCTGCACTTCGGGCATGGTGCCGACGACGGTGATGAGTTGATCGCCGCGTCCCAAAGTAGGCTGGGCCGGAGCCAGCCGCAGCACGGTATAACCAGATTCTTCGCTGTAATAGGTCACTCGTTCAACAGTGCCTTCAAGGGTATCCATACGCTGTCCATTGATTGCGTTCGATTCAAAATGAGGATACGATTCACACCCGCACAATAGTTCTATTTTAACAAAATGTGCAGCGATTGGTAGAACGAGAGGTTTTTCCCCACCCTAACCCTCCCCGCAAACGAGTTCAGGGGCGGACAGGGTTAAATCGCACCTTAACAATCTTAAAGTCAAAAGAAAACAAAGGCATAGCGGTGAGCCGCCCACGCCTAGGACGACCAGTTAGTCGCTTGTCAGAGCGTGAGGCACCAGGCCAGGGGCTGGTGACAAGCACCGGTAAACCAATCCAGCAGACGCTGTTTGCCCAGCGTAAACAAACTGAGTTTGGCAAGCCATGGACGGGATGAGCGCGGGGTAAGCGGCGGGTATGCGCCAGGTCGGTCACCTGGTTATCCTCCCACTACCAGCCTCTGGTTTTTTCGTCACGGAAGGCGGCTTCAATGGCGAAGCGGCGGCGATACAGGTGGATAAGCTGGGCGGGGGTGTCGGCGCGGGCTAAGTTGGTCACCAGACACAACGGGCTGGCCTGATCGTCGCGCCAATACACGACGACGCGGGCGGCTCGCCAGCCGCGGCCTTTGAAGACCGCGCCCTTCAGATGCGCCCGCTGACCAGGTCGTTGGACGAGGGCATCCACCCGGCGCTCAACGCCCACCTGATCCCGACAACGCGTTTGGCCCTGCACCCGCACCAGGTAGGACCAGCCCCGCGCCTCGACCAGATCGGTAAACTGGGGCGTACCAAAGGCGCAGGCGGCCACACCCACCACGGCCGTCCGGGGCGGTAGTAGGGCTTGTGCTCGCCTCAACAAGGCATCCGTGCGTTCCCAGAAGCCTGGTCCTTCCAGCGGCTGGTTAGTCGGATAGGTATCCCACACCAGCGGCAAGGCTCGCCCGCGATACCACATCGACACCGTGAGTTTGACCACCCGCTCATCCTGGGTGGTCGGATCCACGATCAACACGGCGCGGAGTGGTCGGTCCTGCGCCAGCCATGCCTGCACCAGCGGTTCAAAACACGTTTGCGTGGTGATGTGCTCATCATTTTCAATGCGCGGCACTCAATTGGCTGCGATACACCGCTCGTGCCATCTGGGCTGGACGACTGCTTTCGCTGCCCAGGATGCCCAACACCAGCACACTCAGCCGTTCCCGGCTGCTGTCAGGCACCGCTGGACTGACATATTGCCCTAACACGTCGCCGATTTCTCGGTATAATGCCACTGACATGGTGAGACTCCTTTTGGTTTTTGCTCAGTCTCATCATGTCGCTTTTCTTTAAGATTGTTAAGGTGCTCTTTAACTTTTTTGTCCCCTGTCCGCCCCTGAACCATGAATAGAGAGGGAATCAGACCGTCGCCGTTTTCCGGCTTCGGAAGCCATCGTAGGCTTAAGTTTACACGCATGGGACAGCCATCCATATGTGGGAGACCGGGTTGAGAGGTGTTACCATTACACAATCTTGAGCCACACAATGAGAGGCAGAACACCTATGACACAAACACCCCACCGATTTGAGGCGCAAATCACACAGACTGTTCAACTTGATTATCTGGTCTATCTCCCACCGGGTTATGACAACGACCCTGACCAACGCTGGCCCGTGACTCTGTTTCTGCATGGGGCGGGCGGACGAGGCAGTGACCTGGAACTGGTCAAGCGGAATGCCATACCGCACATGCTGGAAAATGGACATGACTTGCCCTTCGTTTCAGTGTCCGGCGGAATCTCACTGGACACTGCACCTTGAGGCTTTGAACGCCCTGCTTAATGAGGTTATAGCACACTTCCGTGTTGATGAAAGTCGCATTTGCTTGACAGGCTTGAGCATGGGCGGTGCCGGGGCATGGATGCTGGCGGGCACCTACCCTGAACGATTCGCCGCGCTCGCACCGATTTCGGCACGAATTGCCCCTTTGCCGCTGTGGCGCTTAACAAACCTGCCGATATGGGCGTTTCATGGGGATGCCGACGAGGTTATCCCGCTAAGTGAAGCACAGCGTACGGTCGATGCCCTGAAAGCGATGGATGCGAACGTGAAATTGACCGTTTACCCCGGTGCGGGCCATGACGCATGGAAACTGACCTACAATGATCCCGAATTATATGAGTGGTTTTTGAATCAGGAACGACCGTGATGTTGTTAATGGACCAAGTGGCTGATTAAAAATGGAGTGACTCCGCTGGTATAGCGCGGTAGAGCCATATAAAAAGGATAATCAAAATTGAATTCACTGAGCCTCGATGATCTCGATACGCTTGATGTGGCGCTAAAAGTTTGTAACAGATACGCTGTAAACCCACTGTCGAGTGATGCTAGCGAAGCCTTCTTCAACAAACTCCTGCAAGATTATGATGGCGATAAGAACAATAAAGCACAACTCAGGAGGTATATTAAAAAACACGTTTCAGAATCATTTGTTGCTTTGAACAAACGACCCGAATGGATTCAGGGGGCAGAGTGGCCTTTTTTCGAAGGTGAACCTATGATTTTTGTCGGGCAGGTTGATATATCAGTAAGTGAGGACAACCCCGCCCGACTTATGTTTCACGATGACACTACGTTTTATCTCTTTATCAACACGTCCGGCGTGATGGTCACGGAAGTCATTATGCAGCAGTTTTGATACCTGATTTTGTTAACAATTACTGTTTCTTGGCTCAATAAGCGGCGGACGCCCAACGGGGCGTCCCTACGAAAGTCCTATCGAAAGCCATCAGGTCTTACAACCGAAATCCAGATTTCGCTGTGGTAATCTGGCAGGGTGGTGTCTTTACTCTCATTCCACAGGATTTCTGGCCCCTCGCTGACCTGATAGCCCGACATCGGAAACCACTCCGAATAGATTCTGCCCCAGACGTTTTGTAAGGCATCCGGAAATTTCCCTCTGACGGTAAACACCGCCCATGTCGAGGCAGGCACAGCCAGCACGTGCCATCTATCAGCGCGAGGTTCGGAGGTCGCCACACCGATGTACTGGTCAAGCTGTGTGCCTTCGGCCCGCCCTTCCTCAAAGTTTACCGAGGCGCTAACCAGCCCGCGCGGCTCCACATTGGACAGGGCTTTCAATGCCCGGATGTCATCTTCGGTGAGACTGGTCCACATCGCCGCAATCTCAGGGTTAACGCCTTCATAAACCAGCCAGACCTGCTTCATGATGCCAGTTATGTAAAATGCTTCTTTTTCTACGATGCGATAGTCCATGTCATTTCCTCCTTGCACGGTTAACTGAAATGTCATCGGTGGAACCGCTTTCAGAACAGCGCCCTTCATTCTGGCCTCGGATGGCGTCAGGCCATGCAGCCGCTGGAATGCTCTCGCAAACGAATCCGGCGAGTCGTAACCATATTTCACGGCGAGATCGATCACTTTGATGTCGCTGTGCTGCAATTCCACTGCCGCCTGCGATAATCGCCTGCGCCGGATATACTCGCTGACTGACATCCCAGACAGGAATGAGAACATCCTGCGAAAATGGTATTCTGAGCAGCAAGCCAGTTGCGACACTCGATCAAAGTCGATGTCACCTGCCAGATTGTCTTCGATATAGCGCATTGCCAGATTGAGTTCTTTCACCGGTCACCTTCCAACGGCATCGTAGCGAAAATGACAGAGGAGTATCCGACATATTCTATACGGACATTGTTGGGTAGGGATTCCAAATACCCCCTCTGTGTCTCCCCCGTTTGCGGGGGAGATGGTCTGAAAGCCTTGAATAAAGGGTTTCAGTGAATTGTTACTGTCAATAACTGCTTTATTTTGCTTCGGGGACTCCAGTTCCCGCCTCGTTTGCGGGGAGGGCTAGGGTGGGGTGATTTTCGTCTCATCAGTTAAAGTTTCACCATCATTCAGAATAAAAAAACGGTATCACCTATCGGGCGTACCGTTTCGTTTTCAAGTGAGGATGTGGATTAGCCAATCGGGTCGGCGTCGATGGCGTCGGCAGGCGTCTCGTAAATGTTGAACATCATGTCAAAACCGATCATATCAAAGATTTCCATAATGCGGTGCTGTAAATTGGTCAACAGCACATCGCCACCATGATCGCGTGCCAATCGCCACGCGGCGACCAATGCCTTCAGCCCGCTGCTGGAGATGTATTCGACCCCATCCATATTGACAATGAGGCGGTAATGTTCCTGGTCGACCAGTGCCTCCGTCAAAATTTCCTCTAAAGTCCCACTGTTCTTGCTATCAAGGCGACCTGCCAGATCAATCTGCCAGTAATTTTTCTCAAGTGCCCGGCTGGCGATGTAGATGTCACGGTCAGGATGGCGGCTTTCGGAAGTCTGGGGAATAAACTTGTGCAGCGTCAGCCTGTTCTTGCCATCCACATAACGATAATCCACGGCATCCATCAATTTCTTAATAAAATAAATGCCCCAACCACCAACCTGGTCCCGGTCCTCCAATTTGGCTTTTGGATTCGGGTCATCATGTTCAAGTGGATTGAAGGCGGGGGTGGAATCCGTAATGATGATTACATAAGCATTTTTATCATCAATGCCGGTTACTATTTCAATCGGCTGCGAATGATCTGCGTCTGCTGGAACGCCATACTGGATGATATTGGTACAGGCTTCATCGACCGCCAGTTGGCAGTGATAAACCTCCCGTTCATCCAACCCTGCGGCGATTGCACCTTCCACCACAAATTCGGTCGCCGAAGGGATATTTTCTAACTGAGGTTTAAACGAAAGATGCCGCTCGTGCTGCATTGTATTTAGAAGCTCCCGACTGCTTCGACTTGCGTCTCATAAATCTTAAAGATTTCGTCCAGCCCGGCCAGTTCCAGAACTTCTTCTACACGTTCGGAGAGGGCCGCCAGACGAAGATCTCCACGCCCTCGCTGCAACCGCTTCAAGGCGGATACAAGTTCACGCAATCCAGCACTACTCATATAATCAACCCTGCTCAAATCCAACACAAGCTGGCTCTGTCCCTCGTCAATGGCATCGTTTAGTGCTTTGCCAAGCTGGTCGGCGGTGGTGCTGTCAACCCGACCGCTGACTTCGATGAGCAGGACACGTTTTAGCTCCTGTTGGTTTAGTTCGAGACTCATATCATCTCTCCTTACCGTTAAAAATAGATTAATGCCGCAATTATAGTATCAAATTGCCTGTACGACCATGACAATCTGTTTATGCGGGCGTCACCCGCATGGGCTGAACCACCGCAGCCCCTATCCCCCGCGCTGCAACAGCGTCCGGGACTACTTTTCGCATGATG
>JAKEEQ010000019.1 GCA_022616515.1 Chloroflexota bacterium
AGCGCGATTTTAAGAAGGACCAGCCAAGAGTCGAGATACAGCTTTTCTTCGATTATGACGAGGCGCTGGTGTGGCTGCGCCAGATGGTTAACCAGCCGAAAATGAAGTAACTACCTGTTTTCAAGTAGAGGGGAAATGTCATGAGCAATATGCGTGATGCTGGTCATGATGTCAGTGTTGAAGAAATTGATGATGGCGACATCATTATTTTCCGTCTGGCGAACCAATCTCGCGAGTCGATTGATGCATGGACGGAAGAAGTTATCCGCTACAACGAGCGGTATCAGGACAAAATCGCCTATATTCACGATCTAACGAGGCCAAAACTGGCACTCACATCCTATGGCCGCAAACGAATTAAAGATATGAACGCCAACCGGGAAAATCGGGGACATGTTGGTGTGGTGATGCCACACGGCCCGATTGTGGCGGTAGCGCGTTTCTTCTTAAATCGCGAAATCTTCGCCATGCAGCCCAACGTGGAAATACGCTTATTTTATGAGATGGATGAGGCACTTGCGTGGCTGCGTGAAAGGGTTGCGGAACGCAAACGCAGCCAGTAACTTTCCCCGAAAGTGCGAAAATGCAATTCGTGCTACACTGCATAGTTGTTGAATCGGCTTTTCAGGGAGGATACAATGCGCATTCCACCATATTGGACACGCGGCGAATATACCGGGGTTAACCCCAAAGGCAAGGAGATGAGGTTTACGGCGTGGGGATGGTCCTTCGAGTCAATCTCCGATGCCCGCAAAGATGCCGTTGAACGCGCCAACCGCATCTTTAATCATTTTGTGCTGGGAGTAGGGCCACTACAGCGCTACCCTTATTTCGAACATCCCATCCGCGAAGAAATCGTCGAAACGCTTCAGGATGGTAATAAGGATATTGCGATTACGACCCGCAACGGGTATGGGGCGCTGGTGCTTAACGCCTCGTCGGTCATGTTCGTCGATGTTGATTACCCGGAGGATAAGTCGGGCGGGGTAGGCGGTATGGTCGGGCGGCTGTTTGGCGGCGGCAAGAAAAAACAAGAACCGGACGGTCCAACGCAGACATTACAGCGGGTGAAGGATTGGGCAGTGAGCAATCGTGATAAATCCTTTCGCATCTACGGCACACAGGCAGGACTCCGCTTGATCTTCACCGATAAAACCTATGATCCAACCGACAACAGCACACTGATGCTCATGAATTCGCTGGGTTCTGATCCGCTGTATGTGCAGTTAACCCTGCGCCAGGAATGTTTCCGGGCACGCTTGACGCCCAAGCCGTGGCGCTGCAATTTTCGTGTCCCTCCCACCGAGTACCCCTTTGAAAGACCGGGCGAAGAGCAGCAGTTTCGCCAGTGGCAGCAGCAGTACACCAACCAGATTCAGGGTTATGCGACCTGTGAACTGCTGGACGTTGTGGGAAGTGGGTCCGGCAATGATGAGGTGCGGCAGATTGTGGATTACCACGACCGCCATGTCTTGAGACCCAACGCACCGCTGGCATAATTATTTGTCATAAAATGGGCTGTCTCGCCACTCATCGGGATCGACATATCTATGAGCGCCCAATAGGGGAGGCGGCCCTTTTGGCCTAACACTTATGGCGTTAAAGTCATCTCCCAGATGATAATTCGGCCTGTGTCATCCAGTGAGGCCAGCAGTGTTGACAGATCGTTGACGCTCAAGGACAAAATGGCGCTTTCATGTTCAGTGTCTTCAACTATCGTTTCACGGGTGTTGATTTCGCGAATGATTAATAGACCATCCTCATCACCTGAAATGAGCCATTCCTGTTCAGGTGCGACTACCAGAGCCGTAACTGTGCTGCTATGACCACGCCACAGGCCAACCGCTTCATCTCCGTGTGACACACGAACAAGGCCATTTTGTTTCCCTTCAAAGAGCCAGCCATCATAGAGAAACATGCTGGTGTTTCCACCGTCAGCGTCACCAATCATTTCTGTTGATTCTTCACCTGTAGGGTCAATAACCTGAATGCCAGCACCCGTACCCAGTATTAGTTTTTCGTCAGTAAAGGTTAAATTGACATTTTGGGTGGGTTGTAACTCAACGCTGCGCAGTGGCTCCAGTGGATCCCCCTGCCATATGATAAGCTCAGATGCACTAGCAGTTGCCAACCATTCATTTTCGGCATCATAAGCCATCGCCTCAATTCCGAAATCATCCGCTTCAAGTGTTACAGGATTTTCGAGGTCTTCTATATCGTAAAACAACACATGTCCCGCATCATCCCCGCCAATCAGTCTTTCTCCTGTTTCATCATAAGCTAATGTAGTGATCGCGTTAGGAAGGCGAATTGCAGTTGCACTCTGCTCACCAGAGTCTAGTTCAGCAATATCTACGAATATCATTCCGCCATCATTTGCAACTACAAGAGTAGTACTATCTGGCAACCACATCAATTCGTTGCTGCCATCAATCTGAAATCCAGTAATTGGAATAATTTTCTGATCATCTTGGGCGCGGGTTATGCTGTACACAAAGTTTGATAGCAGCATGCTGAAGAACACACAACCTAATATCAGCTTCAAATGGTTTTTCGACATTGTATCTTCCTATCATTATCGTCAGCGACCACCATCTATAACTATACTGTATGTGAGGCTAGCGTAGGTTTAGCGTTTGCAAGCGTCGAGGTTGCATTGACTTCGCGCAAAGCGACTGTCAGGTAAATAAGCGTACGATAGAGACAAGCTTAATCGTTCACCGTCGGGGAGAATTACCTTCACATGAAGCAGCTTGTCTTTAGCATCATTATTCTGGTGCTTGCGTCTGTCGCCTGTGGTTTTGGGTCGGGCAGTGATACCAATGAGGCAACCATTCCGCCACTTTTCCCGACCGCGACCCGTGAGATATTGATCGTCACATCGACGCCAACCGTCACGGCGCAGGTGTCCGCCACTCCGCAGCCGACCGCGACGCAGTTTCGCAATACGAGTTCCAATAATAACAGCAGCAATAACACCACGCCCTGCTACAATGCCACCTTTGTGTCAGATGTCACGCTGCCGGACGGATCATTTTTAACGGCAGGCAAGACCTATGTCAAAACGTGGCGCATCCGCAACAGTGGAAGCTGCTCATGGGGTGCTGGTTTCCAATTGGAGCACACCAATCGCGCCGGGAATGCCTTCTACATTAATGACACGGGCTATATCAACCTGCCTAACACTGCTCCGGGGAGTGTGGTCGATATTTCAGTCAACCTGACTGCTAAGACAGGCTTCGCCAGCAATCAGGAGTATCAGGCCAATTTCCGCTTCCGCACCAGCAACGGGACCTATTTTGGCGATACACCGTTCGTCAAAGCCTATATCGTGGGCGAACCGAACATCGCCCAGTTCACCGTAGGACAGTCTTCGGTCACGGCAACGAGTCTGCGAAATGGATCGGCACGTATCCCGGTGACATGGCAGGTGAACAGCCGCCCGCTCAACACGAATCTGGTGTTTGAACAGGTCATGCCTGACAACACGATCCGCAATATCGAGTTACCGCGCTCCAACCCGATTGTATCATCATCGGGCAGTGGCACCGTTGCGCCAACACTGCCCACCAATGTCTCACCCATCACGATTACCCTGCGGCTGCGACTGGTTGATCTGAGCACCAATGCAACCCTGAAGCAGTTCGATGTCACGCTGACCGTCACCTATGAAAACTCAGATAACGACGACGACGGCGACGGGAATCACAATCCCGATGGCAGCGTCGGTGATGGCTCGACGGAGAATGTCACATCCGGCAGCTAAGGCGGGTGGATTAGTCAATCATTACGAGGGTATCTCACTTGAGATGCCCTCGTTTATTCTCTGGGGTCAACGAGAGGCAAATCTAACTCATTTGGGCTGAAACAGATATACTCCTGGCGCTTTGAATGGAAGTCGGGCACGATATAAACGAGTTGCCCTCATGGGATGATGTATGGATCGAAGGCTGCGGCGCTGAAAGCGATGGTGCGCGTGAATGAGTCACCCGCCTTCTCGACGGGATTGACTGGCTGTGGCACAATAGCGAGGGCAACCCATAAGGACAACACGGCATTATGGACTCTTCACCCAAACTTCTTGACAAACGCCTCCTGACCATTCTCGGTGTCATTTTTGTACAAATCGTTGGCGCATCAATGGTGCTGCCCATCCTGCCGCTATATGCCCGGCGCAGTTTCGACATGACACCCGAAGTCATTACACTCCTGATTACCGCCTTCTTCGCGGCACAGTTTATCGCGGGGCCATATCTGGGGCGTTTGTCGGATACCTACGGGCGCGTGCCGGTGCTGATTATCAGCCAGATTGGGACGGCTATCAGTTTTGTGATGCTGGGGCTGGCCGACAGCGTGGAGATTCTTTTTCTGGCCCGCGTATTGGATGGTATCACTGGCGGCAACATCATCGTTGCTCAGGCTTATGTCACTGACATCACCCCGCGCAGCCAGCGCACACAGGCGTTGGGTCTGATTTTCGCGGCGTTCGGCGTAGGCTTCATTATTGGTCCAGCGACGGGCGGTATTCTGTCGGCGGTCTTTGACATCCGCACACCGTTTTTCATTGCCGCCATTGCTGCCAGTGCGTTAGTTGTTCTGACATGGGTAGTTCTTGAGGAGAGTGTCAGTGAAGAGCAGCGTGCCCTCAATCGTCAGAAGGGGAGTGGGAGCATCAAACCGGCTGCGATCCTACAGAACACGCCGTTGATGCTGGTGCTCTTCGTGGCATTTATGGGTCAATTTGGCTTCGGCCTGCTCCAATCGACCTTCGCGCTGTACGGTGAAGCAGTGCTGTATGCCGGGCAAAGCGAAGATGCCGCCAGTCTTGGCATTGGCTTGATTCTGGCGGTGATCGGCCTGGGACAGTTGATTACACAGATGGTATTCCTGAAGCCGCTGGTGGATCGATTTGGCGAGGCGCGGTTGATAACGGGCGGCTCTGCTTTACGTGGTCTGACGCTGTTCGTGTATGCGCTGATAACGTCTCCGCTTATTGCCGCTGCCAACGGATTCATCTTCGCGATTGGCACGGGCGTGATGATCCCCTCCTCTCAGTCACTGGCAACCGATACGGTCGATGATGAGCTGCGGGGTGGTGTGCTTGGTATCTATAATTCCGCACGCAGTCTGGCGATTATTTTTGGTACGGCTATTGGCGGCACTCTCTTTGCCATTGATGCTACTACGCCATATTGGGTTGGAGGGGTATTATTTATGCTGGCGGTGCTGTCCTCAATTCCGCTCCTGCGCTGGAAGGACGCCGAAGCACAATCGGCGGTGGTGGTCGGGAAGTAGTACGTCACATAAACGCTTCTCGTACAACTTTTCCGCTGAATCATGTTAGACCCAAAACATCAACAGTATCAGTGAGGTTAGGAACGTTACCGTTCAGTTTTGCTTACAATTACCTTACGCTATAACCTTGAATCACACATCTTCAGACGTTGGAAGAGTTGTCTCTTAATTATCTCTTTTACCAAAGTTAATTTTTTTTATGTGAAAATGCGTTATACTGGTAGAAGCCTAATTACTCTGGGCTTCTCTAGATGTAGTTACATAACTTCTCAGGAGGAAAATATGCAGCATACTTCAGTCTCGCGTATACCGTTAAAATTCTTAATTGCGGGTATATCCATCGTCGCATTACTCGTTTTCTCTGTAGTCGTCTATTTACAAATGGATGGTCCGCAGGCCGCAGAAGCCGCCAATCCGGGCAATGACGTGTCCGGGAATCAGTTCCAACTAGTTGCTCTGGACGCCACCGCCCAATGTGTGGGCGATGATCTTGAAGTCACCATTGTCGATGGCGACGGTCCGTTCGATATTCTGGCATCCAGTGCACCTCCCGGTAATACGCCGCAGATAAATGTACTGGCTGGTACCTACACTGGTCCTGGACCGGGTACGTGGACCAATCTCCGCGTAGTTGAAAAAAGTGGTGACGGTGAGGTGGAGTTCTTTGGTAATGTCACCTGTCCGGTAGCTGCAACCGATACACCGGTGCCACCAACCGACACTCCGGTGCCACCGACGGACACACCGGTCCCGCCCACCGACACTCCGGTGCCACCCACTGATACACCAGTGCCGCCAACGGACACTCCGGTGCCGCCTACCGATACACCCGTCCCACCAACCGACACGCCGGTTGGACCAACGGACACTCCGGTGCCACCGACGGACACACCGGTCCCACCAACCGACACACCTGTTGGACCAACGGACACTCCGGTGCCACCCACCGACACACCTGTCCCGCCAACGGATACGCCAGTGCCGCCCACCGATACCCCGGTGCCACCCACTGATACACCTGACCCGGGTATTCTGGCCGCATCCGCGACTTGCAGTAACGAAGATCTGGCAGTAACAATCGCTGCTGGCGATGGCCCATTCAATATTACGGCCTCCGCAGGCGTCAACACGCCGGTGCTCGGCGTCGGTACTGGAACAACGTTCATTCAAGGACCTGAGAAGTGGGATAACCTCACTGTCACCGAAACAACCGGTGATGCCGAGTCGATTAACCTCGGTCAGTTCAAGTGCCGTACCGATGAGCGTCCGGTGCCCTTGACACCCGCTCACCTGTCGCGTACGACCAATCCGTTCCCGACCTTCTCATGGACGGCGATCACTGTTGCGAACAACTACCGTGTGTTCGTGTTCGATGATAAGGTCGCGGCGAACCGCACCGTCGATATTCGTCAGAACTCTGGGGGGCCAACTAGCATGGTCCTCAGCACACCGCTGCCAAATGGTCGTTTGTTCTGGCGTGTACGTGGCCGCCAGAATCGTGTATGGAGTCTGTGGAGCATCCGCTTCACCCTGTTCAAGGACCCGTCATAACGCAGCAATAACTGCATTTAGCTAATGAGAGAGCGGTATCCTGCTACATGGGATACCGCTTTTTTTGCGGCCCATGCGAACCCACTGTTCCGGCACCATAGCCGCACCTCACCCGCACGACGAATAACCAGCCGTTGTTTATATGAACTTCAATTTCCGACGCCAACAATTATCGCATTTCCTGTTTGATGATCTGGATGCAAGCCAGCGTACCATCGACATTCGCCAGAATTCCGGTGGTCCGACCCAGCACCCCGTTGCCAGTCTCGCGCTTGTTCTGGCGCGTAAATGGTCGCCAGTTGCTGTGCCGTCGCTTATGCGTTAACCATCAATCACTCTCGAAAATCAGGAATGGGTGCCCCAATGCGGTTGAGGCACCATTTTATATGTCTCAGCAACCATAAGTATTTCATACCATAATCAATCCTTACTGTTTCTAAATTATAATATTAGTAAATCACTTTCTGTGATACCATTCACAATGCGGGGCACAGTCCGCACTGATTTTTCACGTTTGCGCTTTTTGTATATACAGGAGAAACCACATGAAGTGGCGTTTGAAACTAGCGCGTAGTACAGTCTTGCCATCTATGTTTTTAACTATTATTTTTGTTATTGCTTCACTAGCCATTGGTCAGAATACGTTCAATCGCTCGGCACAAGTCCATGCTGCCAACGATTCTGATCTTGTAGCTCATTCGGCCTTGCAAGGCCCCTGTGCACGCTGGACACTGGTAAGCGGCTGCTATCCCTTTGGCTCCGTGGACGGTAGATTTGAACTGCTTCAGTCGGGCGCATCAAAATACGCCCAACTGACCAATCCGATAGTTGCCCAGATTCCATCCAGTGTGTCAGCCGGTGTGGAGTTAGTCGACGATATTCCGGCTGGCCCCTTCAACGTTGTATATGTGGAAGGTGTTGGCGCACCGACGTTCTTTAACGTCAAGGTGTATGCGGATGTTGGCGGCGCTCCTGATGCCGTCGGCGCTCCAATTTGTGATTATGCTGCGATTCCTGCCGCGCCAACGGCTCCCGGAAATTTTATGATCGCACTGCCGTCGCAGTGTAATCCGGCCTCCGGAACGCACTGGCTGAGTGTTCAGGCTTTCGACGCCCCCTGGGATTGGTGGGTGTCAGCGCCTGTGACCGGGTCAGAAATGTATGTTGACGCCGCCGTCCCGCCTGCCACAGACACGCCCATCCCACCGACGGATACACCTGTACCACCGACCGACACACCTATACCGCCGACCGATACTGCGGTGCCACCGACGGACACACCAGTCCCGCCCACTGACACACCCGTGCCACCCACCGATACTGCGGTGCCACCGACGGACACGCCCATCCCACCGACCGATACTCCGGTGCCACCAACAGACACGCCCATCCCACCGACGGACACACCAGTCCCGCCCACCGACACACCTGTGCCACCAACGGACACACCCATACCGCCTACCGAAACTCCTGATCCGAACCTTGCCGTCAGCGCCGTCTGTAACGGACCCGTGCTGGAAGTTACCATCACCAGCGGCGAAGGTCCATTCGACATAACAGCCAGTGCAGGTGTCAATACACCGGTCTCAGGTGTAAATCTCGGAACAACGTCCATCAATGGCCCGGAAAAGTGGGACGATTTGACCGTTACCGAAACGACAGGCAATCTCGAAACGATTAATCTTGGTCAATTCAAATGCCGTTCTGCTGAGCGTCCAACACCATTAACGCCTGCTCACCAGTCACGTACAACCAACCCATTCCCGACCTTCTCATGGACGGCCATTTCGTCTGCCAACAACTACCGTGTCTTTGTGTATGATGACCCGGATGCAGCCGACCGCACCGTCGATATTCGAGAGAACTCTGGCGGTCCAACCAACATGACACTCAGCACACCGCTGCCGAACGGACGCCTGTTCTGGCGCGTTCGTGGTCGACAGAATCGGATATGGAGTCTGTGGAGCGTTCGCTTCACCCTGTTCAAAGATCCTTTGTAAAAAGTTGTGCCACTGTGCGGCAGTTATAAACAATCAAGAGGCGGTATCCTGTTCAGTCAGGATGCCGCTTTTGGTATCAACCCGATTCTCCATTAGAATCGGGTTTGCTGTTTGTAACCATAACCATTGGTGTAAAGCCCCGGTCGGGCATGACTAGCGCATAAAAATAGTAAAAGATCAGCCTGGGGGCTATCTTTACTTTGGATTAAGGTGGGATATGGTTTGTAGACAAAAAAATCATAGCTTCTTTATGTTATACTGACTTAATGCACTGGCCGCAGGACACCCGTGATGTAATATGAGATGGCTGGCTCCCCGCAATTGGTTACCACTATTGACCATTCCGTTGTTGATTGGGGTAATTGGTGCTGCCAGTGTGCTGGGTGAGATAAGCACGCGCATGACGCGGTTGGAAACACCATTTGCACCCAACAGCACGGCGGATTACGGACCCTGGGGACGGGTGCGTTTTGGTCCAGTCAATGATCAACTGAGCACCGCTGTTGCCGCCGAACAGCAGGCCACGCTGCGGGCGACTTCCGGTTTCGACCTGACGGCAGTTGCGGCACAGTTAACGTCCACGCCGACCGTTATCATCATCACCGACACCCTGACACCATCGGCCACGCCAACCCGTACACCGACCGTGACTGCCAGTGTAACCGTCACACCGACCGCCACCGCAACGGCAACGCCCTCGCTTACCAACACCGCCAGTCCGACCAGTTCGGCGACGGCGACACATCCATCAACGCGCAGGCCAACCTATACCCGTACCCCGATCAACACACGCACCGCAACAGCGACTGTCACAAGCACACCGACTGATACTCGCACCCCCACCAACACGCGGACGCCCACGCGCACATCAACCACGATACCGACCAATACGGTGATCTTTGTCCCGTCGGTGACCTCTACGACCACCAACTCGCCCGTGCCACCAACCAGTGTACCACCGACCAGTGTCCCGCCGAGCACGACCGCCACGCCAACGGCAACCACCTTTATAACCTTGCAGCTCGCCTCGGTGTGCTCGACCGATCCTACTGTGACGCGCCGCTGGCGAGTGCGTAACCTGAATCCGTTTGCCGTACTGTTTGACTGGGAACTGTTTGGCACTGGCGTCAGCGGTAGTGCGGTGGCTCCCGCCAATTCCGATTATTTCTTCGAAACGCCCACGCAGGATGCCAACCTGATGATCATCAGTGTGAATGGGGTAGTGCAAGATACGAAAACCAGCAACGGACAGGCATGTGCCACCGATACACCCACGCCAACTGACACGCCGACCGCGACCGATACCACCACGCCATCGAATACACCAACCAACACGGCGACGTTTACCCCAACCAATACCGCCACCTACACACCGTCGGACACATCAACCAACACGTTCACACCAACCGCTACAGCGACCTCTACGCCGTCGGATACACCAACCAGCACGGCGACCTTTACACCGTCGGATACGGCAACAGATACCGCCACCGCTACACCGACCAACACCGCGACCTTCACACTAACGAATACGCCAGTGACGGATCTGATTACCTTTGCCGAATGTATTGGAGTGAATTTGCGCGTTACCATTGTGGCCGGGGATGGACCATTTGATATTCTGGCTAGCAGTGCGCCGTCAGGCAACTTTCCCATTCTCGGTGTGCCGCTCGGGTTTTATATCAGTATCGGACCCGGGACATGGACGAATGTCCAGGTCCGTGAAACCGGTCCTGATCTGCAAACGGTTGGGCTGGGGGACATCACCTGTCCACCACCGGCGGTGACACCGACCGCTACCCACACGCCAACCCATACACCAACGGCGACGTTCACGCCGACGGCAACTCATACGCCAACGGCCACCGCGACCTTTACGCCGTCAGATACGGCGACGAGCACGCCGACGGCCACCAGCAACCAGTCGACGGATACCTTCACGCCTCCGGCCAGCGTGGGACCACCTGTCACACCATTTGCCCCGGAGCCGACGGTAGTGGCCTATCTGGCTCTCAACCGGTCACCTGTCGATGACTGTGACGAAGCCAGCACGAATCGTCTCATGCGGCTTACCCTGTTTGAGCGTATTGTTCGTTTGCTAAACGGTGACGGCTGTAATTAGCAGGCACAAGGTTGTTTAGCTTCACACTGCCATGCCTCTTGCTGGTAATCAAAAAACACATGACAGCACTGTTCTACCGTGTTTCGTAGCTGTTGGCGGGCACGCTGTACCCGGCTGCGGATGGTTGGATAGGGGACATCCACTGCTTCACTGACTTCCTGCTGGCTTCGTCCCTCAAAATCAACGGCAATGAGTGCTTCACGGTAATGAGCCGGAAGATTCTCAACCTCTGACCGCAGGCAGTTGGCTACGACTTTAACGGCTGTGTCATCGACTGGTTCATCAGCAATGATGGTTTCGGGCAGCGGAGAATGTGATTTCTGCGTGCGGTAGTAATCAATGATTGTTGTGCGCGTGGTTTGATAGAGCCATGCGCGTGGATTGTCTTTGCCGGGGCAGTCGTGCTGGTGGGCCTTGATGTACACATCCTGTAAGATGTCTTCGGCATCCTGTGGGCAGTTGACGCGCTGCCGGATGAAATTGAGCAGCTCACTATGATAATCGTTCCAGAGTTCTTCAAGCCGCATGAGGCAGTTCCTTTAATGCATCGATGATGGTCTATATGTTACCAGAGATTTAATTTTTCTTCACAAAAAATTACTGGACAAAAACATAATGTTGAATTAAGATAGTGTTAATTAAAGATAAAGAAGATTACACCAGCGACTAAATTGCTGGTCCAAATCCCTCCCTGATAGCTCCCATCCAGTGGAAAGGCCGCCCGTAAAGTGGCCTTTTCGCTTTCCTTACCAATTCTGGCAAATTCAACTGAAACACGTTACTTTTAGGGGCAGGCCAAGCAGACTTAACTTTTGCAAAAGAATGTTATGAGTGTAAATCTGGACATTTTAAAGCACGCCATCGAGCACCCGACACCCCACATCCGTTCACGCGCACAAATTATATTAATGACTCTGGAGGGCAAGGACACGTCAACTATTGCCGGGGAAATCGGTCTTACCGCACGTACTGTACAGAAATGGCAGGACGCCTGGGAACGGGACGGTCTGGAAATTTTTCCAGAGGATGTTCGGACTATACCACCAACACCCCAACCTGACGAACCAATACCCATCACACAGGACATCCTGCCTCACCTACACGGCGTGATAGCCGAACTTCCCCCGGTCGAACCCAGTGACCCTATGTGGGAAGCCGGGCGCAAAATATTGTTGGCAGATTTGGTCTACATGTTGAAACACGAACCCACCGCCGTTGAAGGTGTGGACCTTGAAGGAGTCCACCAGATGCGGGTAGGTATCCGGCGGATACGCAGCGTCTTTGATGTATTTGGTGAGTACTTTGACCGGAAGCGCTATGCTGGCATCACGAAAGGCTCACAGCGTACCGGCAAGCGGCTTGGTGCCGTCCGCGACTTAGATGTATTTCTGGAAAAAACATACGTCTACATCAATACTCAACTGGAAGGCAATGCCGACACTTTACAGCCCATGCTGAACCTGATAATAGACAAACGCGACAAAGCCCGCAAACGAATGTTGGATTGGCTGGGCAGCAAGCAGTACGAGCAATTTATTCAAGACTTTTACGAATTGGTCAAAGAACCGGATACCAGTGGTCACAAGAAATACCGGAAACAGAGCACGGAACCACTTGCATTCAAGGTGAACCACGTTGGCCCGCGTCTGCTCTACGGGCAGATAGAGACCGTGTGGGCCTACGAACCGTTTCTGGACGGCGCAAGTCCTGAAATGCTGCATGCCCTGCGCATCGAGTTCAAACGCTTACGGTATATATTCGAGTTCTTTGACGATCTGCTCGGTAAAGATGGCGAGCGGGTCATTGACTCCACCCGCAAGATGCAGAATTATCTTGGCGATTTTAATGATGCAGCGGTATCACTTGAATTCATGGAGTCGCTGCTGGGTGACCTTCCTGAAGATCAACGCGCCGGAATTCATGCCTATATGGACTACCGTCGAAAAGAATATAAGAACCTATACAAGGGTTTTGCCAAAGTGTGGCGTAAATTCAACCGGACGGGAGTCAAGAAAGCACTGGCCGACGCCATCGCCAGAATCATGATCGCTGACCGTATTAACGACACTGTCTGACTGTCACAATGCAGCAGGCCCATACCACCCAGCTTCTCCAGTAATTGATAGCGCATTATTCAATCGCCGCCGACTCGTCTCTTTGCCTATTGTGTCGCGAAAGATGTTAAGAATTTCTTTAGGTCCATTTTAGCGCTTGTGGAGAGAATGGCTAATCGTGGCTTGAGACAATGGTGAGCATGGGGGTAGCGGTTTGAGGCCAGGGAGACAAGCAGGGTGTTATTCCTCGTCCGACTGCTCTCTCAATATCTCAATCGCCTGCTCCTCAGACACGCCTTCATCCCGCATGATTTTCCGTACCCTGTATTGATACAGGGTTTGCCTGGTCCTTTCTATATCAGGGTGCCCTTCCGGCAAGAAATCAAGATATATGCGCAACCCGCGTCCCAGATGGCCTATCCCTGCATCCAGATTACCCTGGAGAGCTAATAGCATGCCCAGTTCAATGACAGCGCTTGCCACGCCGGGGTGGTCGGAGCCGTAAGTCGCTTCGTCAATGCGTACTGTCCGTTCAAGTACGTCCCCGGCTTCGTCAGGACGACCCATTTTGTATAATACTCTGGCAAGCTGGCGCAGATGCGATGCTACCTTGATACGCTCTATGTGAAATTAAAAAGCAACGTCAGCATCCCATTGAAAAGACTGAACATCAATGCTAAAGCGTGTGTACAAGATGCGTTTGAGTAAATG
>JAKEEQ010000272.1 GCA_022616515.1 Chloroflexota bacterium
CCTCTGCTGACAATGCGTGAACGCGAGGTACTGGCGCTGCTGGCCGATGGCCTCTCTAACCAAGCCATCGCTGAACGCCTGTCCCTCAGCTTGCATACTGTTGCGTGGTATCTCAAAGCCATTTTCCACAAACTAGACGTTAAGCGACGCACACACGCCGTGGCCGTGGCGCGTTCGCTAAGCTTGCTACCGGGTGTCACAACCAATGCACCATTCCGCAGTACACTGCCCGCCTCGCTGACACCACTGGTTGGCCGTCAAACGGAGCTAACACAGATTGTAGAGTGCTTGAGCCAACCCGACACGCGCTTGCTGACGATTTCCGGGCCCGGGGGTATCGGCAAAACAAGATTGGCACTCGCCGCGGCGGCTCTATGGGAACAACTTCGAGGGGTCGTCTTTTTTGTTCCATTGGAGGGTATACGCTCGGTTGAGCATGTTGCCCCGGCGATTGCCCAGGCAATGAGTTTGCAGTTTCGCGGCCAAGTTGAACCCCGTTTACAGTTAATCACAGCCCTGCATCATCGGGCGCTGCTGTTGGTGCTGGATAATTGCGAACATCTGCTGGAGGCAGTGCCATTGTTCACGGAAATGCTGGAGACCTGTGCTGGCTTGAAAATTCTTGCCACCTCACGCGAACGGCTCAACCAGCGTGGGGAGACCCTGCTCCAACTGCGCGGGCTGTCTTATCTACAGGACAACCAGCACGAACACAACAGCGATGCGGTGGCCTTATTCCTACAACACGCACGCCGCAGTGATTTGCGCTTCGAGCCGGACGAGGACACGATACGGCATATCGCGGACATTTGCCAATTGGTGGAAGGGATACCGCTGGCAATTGAACTGGCTGCCGACTGGATTAATCTACTCTCCGCGGCACAGATTGTGCAGGAAATTGGCAAAGGCTTGGACATTCTGGGAGGCTCAGGTCTGGATACACCCCAGCGTCACAGCAGCATGGAAGCGGTATTTAGCCACTCGTGGAATCTATTGACCGAAACCGAGCAAGCTGTTTTCAAGAAGCTGTCGGTGTTTCACGGCGGTTTTGACCGGGCAGCAGCCGAGCAGGTCGCGGGCGCGTCGCTTATCGTGCTAAAGTCACTGGGTGATAAATCTTTTGTTCGCCCGGAGGGTCAGGGACGCTATCGTATCCATGAACTCCTGCGCCAGTTCGGGGCAGTCAAATTGGCGCTGGATGCCACCGCGCATCAGGACACACAACTCGGTCACGCCCGTTATTATCTGAGCCACCTTTTTCAACGGCGGCGCGAGTTGGAAGGACAGCATTCGCTGGATGTTGTCCGCGAACTTCGTGAGGATATGGATAATATTTGGGCTGCGTGGCGCACAGCGGGTGAATACGGTCTTACGCCGGAAATCGCGCAGGCTACCCGCAGTTTTACGATACTGCACACCAGCACGGGACTGGCGCACACTCTGGCACAGGAAATCGAGTACGTCCTGCCCTACCTGCGTTCACAGCCGCAACTCCCGCGTGTGAATCTGGCGCTGGCAAGAATTTTGTCCATGGTGAGTCCTGCTTATGTCAGAATCTCGCCTGAGCAAGCGCTGCAACTAGTTGACGAAGCAAGAGTCTACCTCGACAGGCTGGACAGGCCGCCGGATGCCGACCTAGCTGTCTTCCACACATTCAGGGGTATAGCCCTGATGGCATTGGAACAGTACGAAGCGGCAGTCACTGACTTGCAAACAGCCGTCACAATCTGCCAGCGTATCAAAGATAACACGATAGCGATTGGGTGGTATGCTCCAATTAGTCTCTCTGTCGCACTCATTGAATTAGACCGCTACCAGCACGCGCAGGGCTATCTGGAAACGGCGCAAAATACCGTTGATTACTTTGAGCCGTTCTTCTTCAAAGCGTATTTACAACCCCTCTTAGCGCTGACCGCCTGTGGTCTCATGAGGTACGATGATGCCCGCAGCAGAATCTTGGAGGCTGTCGCCCTCAATCGCACATACGCTTACGTTATGACATTCGAGCTATTGCTACTTGCCACTGCGATGTATCTCTATAGGACGGGGTCGTTCGAACCTGCCCTGGAGATGGTGTGTATGTACTTCCATCCTGCAATGGTGAATTTACTGCTATGCCGTGAGGCGCGAAATCTCCGCAACGAAGTCGAAGGGAAGTTGATTTCGGAAACCAGACAGTCCATTTCACAGCGGGCCGCTGATTGGCTTGCGGAAACCCCGTCACCGGAAAATCCGATAGGACTGCGGCCTGAGTTTTTCGATTATGTGACGGATTTAGTGCAGAACCCCGCCAAGCCTTGATATGGCACAAATCAGTGGATTGTTCACAATTTTGAACTTGGCAATCCGTTGATTTTTTGTTTACAAATTCCATTAAATCATTTTCTTGGTTGGATGCCCTTTAATGCCAGTTATCGAAAAAAATGAATCCCACTATTTTCTTGATTTGCTTGACAGGAATAATCGTTTACGGTATATGTTACTGTAACGTTGTCAATGTTACAAGGTAACGCAATGGTTAAACAGCGCGTCTCGATGGCCGATGTTGCTGAAGTCGCTCAAGTATCAAAAATGACTGTATCGCGGGTTCTCAACCACAAACCCGGTGTGTCTGATGATATGCGCCAGCGTATTCTGGAAGCCGCCGGTCAATTAGGCTACATGCCACAACCGCACGCCTTAACAGATAGTGTGTCGTTGATTGCGCTGCTGATACCGAACGACCCAACCTTGTATCTTGGCGAAGTCCTTCGCGGCATATCTGGTGCGGCGGAACAACTCAACTGCGGCTTGATGCTCTACACACAAAACTTGTTCAATCACGCCGTTCACCCCGATAACATTCTATCGCCCTTACGCACGGGTCTCGTAGACGGGATGGTGATGATTGTTCCACGCAATTACGAGGAAATTATGGAGAGTCCGCGACGATATGAACTGCCGTTTGTTATCGTTGACCATCGCAGCCAAGCGCCGAACGAAGCCAGCGTTACGGCAACCAATCGCAAAGGCATGTTGGAAGCCACCCGTTACCTGCTGGCACTTGGACATCGACGGATTGGTTTCATCACGGGGCGGATGGACATTGCCTGTTCCCATGACCGCTTACAGGGATACAAAGACGGACTCAATGAAGTCGGCCTGCCATATGATATGGAATTAGTGCTTGACGGTGATTATCTACAAGCCTCTGGTTTCCAACAATCTAAAAACTTGTTGGAAATGGAGAATCGACCAACTGCGCTTCTTGTCTCTAATGACCTGATGGCTTATGGCGCTTTAGAAGCAGCGCGTGTTTTAGGATTAACCATAGGGCAGGATGTTTCAATCATTGGCTTTGATGACATATTTCTATCGAGCCAGACTTATCCGCCATTGACAACAGTACGGCAACCCCTGATGGAAATGGGAGAAGTTGCCTTGGACATGCTGGTGGATTTAATTCAAGGTCGAAGAGTATTAGATCTGCGACGTGAATTACCTACGGAACTCATTGTACGCGAAACTACCGGACGGGTTCCTGAATGACATATCAGTTGACTCAAAAAGAGCCCTTTGCCAAATACACTGTGCAGCGTGGTGCGGGAACAATGGGTCAATTTTCGACCATTGCTCGTCACTTAAATCTGTTAGATATGGGTTTCTCTCTCGCATCGTGAAAACAAAGCACCGTAATCTCTTTATTTACAAATATGCTCTCAGTATTTTTCTGATACTCACTTTTGGATTAGGGTTTGCAATGGCCCAAAATGAGACTCCGCCTTTACGCGACTTAGCCCAAGCTAATCACTTATACATCGGTGCCGCAGCATGGACTCATCATTTAAGCGATCCGCGCCATCGTGATTTATTGGGCGGGCAATTTAATATGCTCGTTCACGAACATCAAGCCAAGTTTTGTATGGTTCAAGAGCAGCAGGGAGTATTTGATTTCCGTGATGTTGATCGCCTGATGGCTTTCGCCGAAGAAAATGACATGGTTGTGCGCGGACACACCTTGATCTGGCACTCTTGCGAACCGGCGTGGCTATCCAATGGAAACTTCAACCGCGAAGAAGCCATTGCTATCATGCGCGACCATATCTATACCGTTGTCGGACGTTACAAAGGGCGTATCCCCATATGGGATGTTGTCAATGAGGCCATTGATGGCACTACTTACCGTGATACACCTTTGTACCGCATGATTGGGGAAGATTATATTGAACTAGCATTTCGGTTCGCTCATGAGGCCGACCCGGATGCCCTGCTTTTTTACAATGATTATGGGGCAGAAGGTCTCAATCCTAAGTCGCAGATGATTTACACGATGGTCAGCGATTTTGTCGAACGTGGTGTGCCGATTCATGGTGTTGGTTTACAGATGCACC
>JAKEEQ010000273.1 GCA_022616515.1 Chloroflexota bacterium
CGGCTTGCTCAAACGCCTTACTCTCTTCGTTCGTTAGTTGAAATTGTCTTTTTCCCATACCCTACATTATACTTCAGGCGTTTTCTTTTTCACTTATCCATCACGTTAATCTTATCTCACATTTCGCCAGCAGTATCGATATTGGGGCTACAAAAAATTACCTCTTCTAAGTCTCCCCCGCTCAACCGTTTGCGGGGGAGACCTTTGTTTCCTACTTAGATTCCCCGTTCCCTGCATGCTCTCATGTTTGGCTAAGAGAATGATGGCAGACAACCAAAATTTCTGATCATAGTGGTTGACTCCGAGTCGATATTGAAATCGCTTCCACAACAAAAAAACGGGACTGCCGTCTGGCACTCCCGTTGTTGTTTCTACAGAATTCTGGCTTAGAAGCCCATGTCCCCGCCGGGGGGCATCATGGGAGCCTTGTCATCTTCCGGGATGTCGGTGATGAGGGCTTCGGTGGTCAGGATCATGCTGGCGATTGAAGCCGCATTTTCCAGAGCGCCCTTGGTCACCTTGGCCGGGTCGATGATACCTGCCTTGATCATATCGACATAATCGTCAGCCATGACATCAAAGCCGATCTTATCATTCTGCTTTTCGACCTGCTGGCGACGGACGTTCTCGATAATCACCGCACCATCACGACCAGCGTTGCGGGCGATCTTCTTGATCGGTGCTTCAAGCGCCGTGCGCATGATGTTGACGCCGGTGTTGGCATCCTCATTGTCGAGTATGACGTTGTCCAGCGCACTGATGGCGTTAATCAGAGCCACACCACCCCCAGGCACGATACCTTCTTCAACCGCAGCACGGGTTGCGCTCAGGGCGTCTTCCACGCGATGCTTCTTCTCCTTGAGTTCAACTTCAGTAGCAGCACCGACACGAATCACCGCAACACCACCAGCCAGCTTGGCGAGACGCTCTTGCAGTTTCTCACGGTCATAATCGCTGGTGCTGGCCTCAATGGAGACTTCGATTTCCTTGATGCGGCCCTTGATTTCGCTCTCGTCGCCGTAACCGTCAACGATAGTGGTGTCATCTTTGCTGACCACAACCTTACCGGCGCGTCCGAGGTCATCCACCACAACGCTGTCCAGTTTGCGGCCTGTTTCTTCGCTGATGACGGTACCGCCGGTCAGGACGGCGATGTCACGCAGCATGGCCTTACGACGATCACCAAAGCCCGGAGCTTTAATCGCCACGACGTTGAGCATACCGCGCAGTTTGTTCAGGACGAGGGTAGCCAGTGCTTCACCGTCAACATCTTCGGCGATAATAACCACTTCACGCTTGCCAATCTGGAACAGTTTTTCCAGAATCGGAACGAGGTCGGTAGCGGCGCTAATTTTCTTGTCGTGAATCAGGATATACGGTTCTTCGATGATGGCTTCCTGAGTTTCGCCGCTGGTGATGAAGTAGGGGCTGATATAGCCACGATCAAACTGCATACCCTCGACATACTCGGTCTCGAAGTCCAGACCACGGCTTTCTTCAACGGTAATGACACCATTGCGACCAACTTTGTCCATTACATCAGCAATCAGGTTACCGATTTCGCGATCCTGTGCGGAAATGGAGGCAACGGAAGCAACTTCGTCGCGCGTGTCAATATCGACGGCCATTTCGCGGATTCTGTTGCTGATAGCAGTGGTGGCAGCTTCGATACCGCGCTTCAGCAGCATCGGGTTGGCTCCGGCTGCAATATTACGCATACCTTCATTGACGATGGTCTGGGCCAGCACAGTCGCGGTGGTCGTACCGTCTCCGGCAATATCGTTGGTCTTGGTGGCCGCTTCTTTCAGAAGTTGGGCACCCATGTTTTCATAGGGATCTTCGAGTTCGATTTCTTTGGCAACTGTCACACCGTCGTGGGTAACGGTGGGGGCACCAAATTTCTTGTCCAGGGCAACATTGCGGCCCTTTGGACCGAGGGTTGTGCTCACGGCGTCGGCCAGGGTATCAATACCGCGCTTCAAACGACGACGTGCATCTTCATGGAATACCAATTGCTTGGGCATTCTAAATTACTCCTTTTTAGAGATGGGTTTACCTGGATTAATTACTCTTCAACGATTGCGAGAACGTCGCTTTCCTTCAAAACGAGGATTTTGTTGCCTTCGACCTTAATTTCGGTTCCGGCGTACTTGGCGTACAACACAATATCCCCTTCGGAAACGTCCATAGTGATGCGCTTGCCGTCTTCGTCACGGCTGCCCGGTCCGATTGCCAGGACCCTGCCCTGCTGTGGCTTTTCTTTGGCGGTTTCTGGCAGTACCAGACCACCGGCAAACGTTTCTTCACGCTCGATTGGTTCCACAATCAAACGATCTGCAAGTGGACGCAATTTAATTGCCATTCCAGCCTCCTGAGAATGAGTTTGGGTAAGTAACTTTGAATGATCGATTGTCATTGTTAGCACTCTAAGGGAAAGACTGCTAATCCACGCAACAGTTTACCAACCGACGCGGGGCAAGTCAAGCAATTTTTAGCAGTCAATTGATGAGAGTGCTAAATTCTTGCAAAGCTCTAATATTTCCTTACGCTGGTGGTCCTGTTGCATGGATTCCATCTTTTTCAGATAATAGCCATACAAAGGCACAATCCCGGTTACACAAGCATAAAATTAGTAGCAGGGTGAATCGAATGTTTTCGACAATCTGGGCGATTTCTCTCCATCAGATACAACAATACATCGGCGAGCGCGGCGTTGATTTGTTTAAGCAGATGATGTCTGATCACACTCCAGGGCGCATCGCTTCTGAGATGGACACCGATTATTTCAGAAGTGTTGGGAAGGATGTTGTGCAATGCCTTCGCCTGGAGTACAGGGACATTACTCGCTTTGAGACGGCACTACGGTTCGTATTCAGTGAACAAGCGGAGATTCGCAGCGCATTTATCAGATTTTCCGCTGGATTTGATACAACAACACTGTTTTCCACGTTGACGGCTCAAATCAAGCAGCGTGTTCCCGATCTAACAGCAGAGGACGCGGAGCGATTTGCAGCAACATTTCTGGCCTGTCTCCAAAACGCCGTCTATCGAGAAAATGCTCTTTTGACTGCGTTGCTAGTCATTGAAATAAAGTCAGCACTTCCCGGGCTTGCTGATAAAGACGTTCAAATATTTGTACAAGCACATTTGGATTTTTTCCAGCTAACAACGCAAGACCTTGCGTTCGGTACATGGAATAAATTCGAGCGTTACCTTATTGAGCGGCAGCATGGGGTGCAGAGATTTGGAGTTGAACTGGACGCCCCAACCACCCGGCTGCTTGACCTGTTAGAGCTGATAAAACAGTCGGATAAATCCTTCTCTTCTAAATTTGTGCCACTTCCGTTGCCGGTTGAAGGTGCACTTCCAGACAAAGGTCCTCTACCACCTAAATCACGTTTACCATACACTCGTGACCCATATTTTATTGGGCATGATAAAGACCTGCTCAAGATTGCGAGTTGGTTGTTGCACGGACCGGAAGGAGTGAAGACTGCAAGTGTCAGCGGAACCGACAATATTCACTTCTGCAATGAGTTCTGTTATCGCTATGGGCGCTATTTCCAGCGGATATTCTGGACACAGTTACCCGAAACTATGGACCACATCATGAGCATTGCGGACATGTTGTACAGTACTACGTTAAGTAACTTTCAAAGTCAATTGTCCACTGACATTATTGCAGGCATAACTCCGGACAGCTACCAGCAGCAGAATATCCAACTTTTTGTTCTGGAAAACCTTGAAAATGAACACATTCTTCGCGAGTGGTTGAAAGGTTTCGGGAAAAATGCACGGGTACTAATAATCTCAAAACGGCGGTACTGGAGCCACGATCTGAACATCTTCACCCACCAACTGCACCCTCCCATTGAAACCAGTCGCCAGATTTTGCGTGACTCAGCATCTCATTTGATCGAAGTAACGGACCATGAATTGGATGAAATTGCGGTTAAAGTGAGACACCTGCCGCTAGCGTTGACTTTGGCCGGGCGATATATGCACCACACTCAGTGTACGCCAGCCGACTATCTTAGCCTATTGCATCAACGGGCACCTTTGCAAAATCCCACTTTTGCTGAAAATGGTCATCCAGCCAGCGAAATACAAAATGTAATGGCGACTATTGCCCTGATGTGGGAACTGATTCAGGACACTGACGATGTGCTGGCACAAAGGATGTTCTTATGTGCGGGATATTGTGCGCCCGACGTACCCGTACCCCACGAACTATTGCATATTGCTGCCAGTGATTTGAACGAGAAGTTACATCTCGAACCAGCCCTGAAGCGTTTGCATTACAGTGGCTTACTACAGATTGAGAGTGAATACCTGACTATTCATCCACTGGCAGCGCATTTCGCAAGAGAGGTTGATAAGGGGGAACATATTGACCGGATCGTGTGCGTATTGACTATCGCGCAGTATATGGCAAACGGATACGAATCGCCATACAGGCCGCTTCTGATTGGTATGGCAAGGTCCCAGATTTGTATTCACGCCGAGTACGTAGCCAGTCACTCATCGTCGTTGTATTCGGGTGCACTCTGGAATGTACTGGGCTATAGGCATGCTGGTGAAGAAGCACTTGTTAGATTCACAAAAGCAGTGCACAGCTTTGAAGCGACATTTGGGCCGGATCATCCCCATGTAGCGTTAGCACTGTACAATCTTGGTGTGTTCTTGCAATCAAATGGTAATGTGGACGAAGCGGGAGCGGTTTATGAAAGAGCAGTACACATTTTAGAAACGTATTTTGGTGCAGATTACTGGCTGATTGCCCCTATACTCTATAGAATAGGTGATATGCTGCATGCAGCCGGAGATGAAGCAACTGCCCAAACATTGTTAGATCGGGTTTGCCTTATCAGTGTCATTTATTCTCAAAGGCAGACTGTTGAGCGGCTCAAAATCAATAATCTGGATGGCATGTTTTTACGTGATTTGAATGAAACCTTCCTGACCCGAGAGGTCTATCGTATCAGGTTACGCATTTTCGCTGGATTCCGCATAGACATGTTCTTTGCAGATTACGCCGTCCAGCATCTTGCTGAAGCGATGACAGATTTAGGCGACTACCTGGGCGCAAAAGAGGCTTACCTGCTATTGAGGCGATGGGAAGAAACAGACGTTTACGGGCGTCACAGGCACAATATATTGAACGTGATCAATCTGGGGCGTGTGTTCTACCATCTGGGTAATTATTATGCTGCGCACGAGTACCTTGCGCATGCTCTTCAGATTTACGAAAGCGCTTTTGGTCGTGACCACCCTTGGGTTGCTCCTGTCCTGAATGATCTGGGTCGTGTTCTACTTGCTCAGGGTGATCATGAGGCAGCAAGAGATGCCCTTGAACGTGGATTATATATTGATGAAACATACTTCGGTGACGACCACTATCACGTGACACAGTATCTCAATAGCCTGAGTGTCCTCTGGCGACAACTGGGGGATTATGAGAAAGCAAAGACTTTCATCGAACGGGCACTTTCGATTGATGAACCAGCTTTTGGACCCGATCATATCAAACGCTCTATGTGAAATAGGGTTGACAAAAAAGAACTGTCTCCCAAGATGGGAAGTCAGCAAACCAACCAACTTAGGAGGACAGTTCAATGACAA
>JAKEEQ010000274.1 GCA_022616515.1 Chloroflexota bacterium
GTCCATTTCCTCAGGGTCGCTTCCTAGATCAAACACCCACTCATCGTAGAGACTTTGCATATGATCTCTATAAGCTCGAAGCGAATTGAGAACATTACGAGGGTGTTTTGCCGGGTAGCGGACCGACATCATGAGATGCCAGGGCAGCCGACGCCAGACATCGCGCCATGTCATGCCTGCCATGTTCTCAACAGGTTTATTCCAGTGCCGGTAGATATACTTCATTTCACGTGTCCGCACCCCGATATTGCGCCACTGTTCGTCGAGTGTACGATCATCGACAATAATAGCCTCATGCCCGCCACTATTGCCAGCCAGAACCTGCGTGAGATCAATACCATGTACCGGGGTTTTTGGCTTCATTTTGTAGACCGAGCATAATGTGGGCAATATATCAAGCAAACTGACAAGGGCATCGCTGGGATGGCCCGCGAATATCCTGTCCGGGAACTTGATGATTAATGGCACATGGATCAGGTCGTCATAGGGCTGCGCGGCATGCCCGTATTGTTCTTTGTCGCCAAAGCCTTCCCCATGATCGGCCAGCACCACAATCGTGGCGTCATCATAACTTCCCTCATCTTTAATGGTCTGGATGAGTTTGCCAAACTGTGCATCCGCGTAGTGAACCATGCCCGGATATAACTCGCGGCAGGCGGTTGGGTTTTCGGTAACGGTTTTATAAAAGGGAAGGTCTTCACTGGCTAAATTTTCAAGCCGGGTACGGTCATAAAAAGGATCGTGGGTGTCCATTGACCAGATGACGGTAAAAGTCTTTTGATGTCTAACCCGCCTTTCCTGCCAGATTCGGATGAGGTCTTCGCCGATGACCAGTGGAATCAGCGGGTTACGAAATTTTGTGAGTTTAGGTGCGAGTTCATCCACCAGCGGCTTACGATATTCAACGTACGGAAGCTCAAGTACATTTGGCAAATCATCAAAGCCCCGGTCTATCCCATACACCGCTGAAAAAAAAGGGTTGGTTGTGAAGCCAGAGGTATGATAGCCCGCTGCCTTGAATAAGGTCGCCAACGTATCGACGGTAATGGGCAGACCAATTTTGCGCGGATTTATGGTGTTGTCTTCAAAGCCGAACTTGCCCAGCGCACCGGGCTGAATCCCTGTCATGATACCGAAAGCCGAGGGGTGGCTCCAGGTTGCCGGGGCAAATGCTTGCATAAAAGTCGCCCCATCTTTTGCCAGTGCATTGATATGCGGCGTTAGCTCTCCGCCAACATAATCAGCCCGCAGCGAGTCGAATACATAGACGTACACATCGCTCATTCCAGGTATCCTAGATCGCGCAGGCGCTGGGCAACTTTCTCATTACGTTCGACGATGCGGATTTTTTTCACATAGGTGTCAAAGAAGTCTAACACCTGACGACGATAACGCCGGAACTGCCATCGCGCCATCCACGTCAGCCTGCGCCCCCGCCATGAGTAGGAAATATCATGTTCTTCGGCAGGATCATTTGCCAGATCAAACACCCACTGCCTGTGCATGAACTCGCGGCGGGTTTGTAGGGACCGTCTTAGATTGGTGAGATGCTGCCTGCCATGACGGAGGGTTACGCCGATATGGTAGGGCAATCGTTTCAGTACGTCACCCGGACTTTGCCCCGCCCGCTCATCCTCCGGGTCACCGTTCCACCTGCGGAAAATAACTTTTTTACTGGGATAGCGTACAACACCGTGCTGCCACTTGCGGTCAAATGTCTGGTCATCAATCACGAGGTAGGGATGGCCTTCAGAGTTCCCTTCAAGGACCTGCACTAAATCTTGCCCGTGCATGTCCTGCTTCACCGTCAAATCAAACCATGCTGCCAGTGTTGGCAGGATGTCCATCAGGCCGACGAGCTTATCACAGTTCCGCCCGGCAAAACGATTCGCGGGGAATTTAATGAAAAAAGGCACTTTCAATAACGCTTCGTAACCAAGGCCACCATGCCCGGTCTGCCCGCGTTCACCAAACGCTTCGCCATGATCGGCAAAGACGAAGATAAAACTGTCATTGTAGTCGCCGCTGGCCTTTAGTTCATCAATCAGCTTACCCAACTGTCTATCAGAAAATCCCACCATGCCCCGGTAGATCTGCTTGACCTGTTCAACATTGTCCTCGATGCGATGCACAAACGGCACGTCGCCGCTCAATAATTCCTCTACACGTTCGCGGTCAAAAAAAGGTTCGTGGGTGTCCATTGCCCAGACAAACGTCAGTTGTGGTCCGTCGCGATGTGCGGCCCGGTGCTTTGTCCACTGGTGATGCAAATCCGCCCCGGTGATGAGCGGCAGCATCAAATCGCGGGTTTTGGGCAGATTTTTGGACAACTGGCGACTCATCGCTGCCCGTTCCGCCAGTTCGGGCAGATCATATAACTCCGGCATGAAGTCAAAACCGCGCTGCATTCCAAAGGTCGCTGAGAAAAACAGATTGGCGCTGAAAGCCGCTGTATGGAACCCTTTCTTGTGAAAAGCGGTGGCAATCGTATCTACGGTCACGGGTAATCCAATCCACATCGCCTTGAAGTTGCGCTCCACCAGCGCAAATTTCCCCAGCGCATTGGGATACAGGCCGGTGATGACAGATGCCGCCGACGGGCTGCTCCACGTCGCCTGAGCAATGGCATTGGTGAAGTGTACGCCATCGCGGGCCAACTTCTGCAAGTTAGGGGTTAGTTCATCCGACACATAGTCGTATCGCAATGAATCCATGACGTAGACGTGGACAGAGGTCATTCCAGATACCCGAGGTCCCGCAATCGTTGTTCAATCGCTTTGTTCATGTGGGTTAGTTGTACGCTGCGGACATTCGCTTTGAAAAATGAGGTAGCCGCTTTACGCCGTTTGCCAAATTCGCGCAGCAATTTGATCCATAACACCAACCCCTGTGGCCGAAAGACAATATTCTTCTGTTCACCGGGATCGTGCTCTAAATCAAAAACCCAACTCTGTTTCTTGAACATCAAAGCTGGTAAGTAGGCCCACAAAATATGCGACGGATGCTGGTAGAAATGATGCAGCTTTTTCTTAAAAGGCATCTCGCGAGTTGGCGCTGGGGGCAACTCGGTGGCAACTTCGCGATTGATGGTTCTGAACACGAGTTTTGCCTTCTTGCTCCGCAATGCTCCGTAGAACCACATGTTATCCTGCGTCTGGTCGAACACCATCAGATACTCGTGACCATCCGACTCGCCACGAATGGCGGGCATGATGCTTTGCCCGTCCACCTGTTGTTTAAACGGGACAGCGTAATAATCGGCAAGTGTGGGGAAAATATCAATCAGTCCCACGAGAGCGTCGTTGCGCTGCCCCCCATATTCATTGCCGGGTAGTTTGACGATATAGGGGATGTGGATTTGCTCCTCAAATGGCAGAGCACCGTGGGAAAGTTGGTGATTCTCGCCAAAACTTTCGCCATGATCGCCCACCACAATGATGAAGCTGTCGTCATACTCGCCCCGCTGTTTGAGGTCTTCAATAAATTCACCAAATTGAGCGTCGGCATAAGTCACCATGTCTCGATAGAGTGCCTGTGAACGTTCTACATCGTCGGTCAGACGATTCACAATCTCAATGTCGTCAAGCGCCAATTCATCTACGCGGTTGCGGTCATAGAAGGGGCTGTGGGTATCCATTGACCAGACCAGATGCAGGCGTTTTTCCTCGCTGGCATATTCCTCGCGATGGCTCCACATGACGTTATTCAGGTCTTTGCCGGTCACGAGTGGCAGCAGCAGTTCGCGGTTGCGTTCGAGGCGTTTGGAGACCTTCTTGCTGATTTCGGCCCGCTGAGCTAACTCCGGGAAATCATAGAGTTTGGGCATGGATGAAAATCCGCGCTGCATGCCATATTCATCAGAGAAAAATACGTTGGTGCTGTAAGCAACCGTAAAGAATCCGGCACGCTGGAAAGCAGCAGGCAGTATATCTACTGTGACCGGGAACTTGATATTGATGGTGCGGATTTTTGAGTCGATTTCCCCGAAGTTCGCCACCGCCGTTGGATACAATCCGGTCAAGATCGCCATTGCTGCCGGATTGCTCCACGTCGCCTGAGAGATGCCATTGGTGAAAAATATCCCATGACCGGCAAGTTTATTAAAATTCGGAGTCAGTTCGCCGCCTACGTAATCGTAGCGGAGCGAGTCGAAGACGTAGATATAAATCGATTTCATGTCTGTTATTCCAGATATCCCAGATCACGCAGGCGCTGCTCTACTTTTTGACTGGTGTTCACCAGGCGTACCTGTCGGATATGCTCTGTAAAATAAGATAAAAGTTCACAATGGGTCGTTTCCGCAAGTTGGCGCATCTCACGAGTTAAAGCAGATTGCTCCCGGATCAAATTATGTGCTTCATGGGGGTCTTCTGCCAGATTATAGAGTTTCTCAGTCAAAAATGGTGGTTTGGGTGTAAGTAAATCCTGTCCATTATCGCGCCACTTGTAGACTTGAGTCCAGCCTTTGATAAGCATCTGGATAAGTTTGCTATCCGAAGATGGGTGACGCGGATACCAGAACATATATTTTTTGTCGCGGGTGCGGATACCACCGTGAGCGTGAGACCGGTCCAATGTCTGGTCATAGAAAAACAGATAGTCGTGACCGCGTCCTTCGTCCTTGATGACTGGTAACAGGCTTTTGCCATGAAGGGGCTGTTTCAAGTCAAGATCATAATAATCCGCTAATGTAGGCACAATGTCCATCAGCGCGACCAGTTCGTCGGAAACGGTCCCTGCATGCGCATTACCGGGAAGTTTGACTATGAGCGGGACATTGATTTGCTGCTCAAAAATATAACGTGTGTGCCCGAACTGTTCGTTTTCGCCGAAGCTTTCCCCATGATCGGCGCACAGAACAATAAAACTATCTTCATAGGTTCCATTTTGTTTAAGGTCGTCGATAAACTCACTGAATTGGGTATCGGTGTAGCGCACCATCTCCCGATACATAGTCTGTGCTTTTTCCGGTGTCTCCTGTGAGTTTTCCAGGATTTCAATGTCATCCGTATGAAGCTGATCGACCTTATTGCGGTCATAGAATGGATCATGGGTATCCATTGCCCAGATAACATTAAAGGTTTTACCCGGTACTTCGTTCTTGCGGCGAATGGCGTTCAGGTCCTTGCTGGTAATCAGTGGTAATAGCAATTCGCGCTGGCGTCCTAACCGTTTCGAGACAGTGCGGCTGATGTTGGCCCGTTCGGCGAGTTCCGGCAAGTCATAGACCTGCGGCATAAGGTCATAGCCCCGATCCATACCGTAGGTAGGAGTGAAGAAGATATTGGCGCTGTAGGCGGCGGTATGGAAACCTTCTTTCTGGAAGGCACTGCTGATTGGCTCAAGGTTGAGGGGCAGACCCACGCGACGAGGTTTGACCGCGTCGGGTAATTCGCCAAAATTGCCAATGGCGGTAGGATACAACCCGGTCATCATGGACAGCATCGACAGCAGGCTCCATGTTGCCTGTGATACCGCATTGGAAAAGCGTACACTGTCTCTCGCCAAAGACATGATATTCGGTGTCAATTCCGCGTTGACATGATCCGCCCGCAAGGCATCCATAATGTAGAGATAAATCATTCGAGGTATCCTAAGTCGCGCAGACGCTGGTCAACTATTGCATTTCTTTTGACCAGATTGTGGTGCTTTACGTGTTGTTTAAAGAACGTTTCACACTGTATCACATATTCTTCCAACAAGCGTTTTGCTTCCGGTTCCCAGTTATGACGCTTACTCAGATTTTGCTTTTCCTGTAGATCGGTGTTGAGATCAAATATCCACGCAGTTTGCAGTGGTGCAATGTCCCGGACTAATCTCAGTAAATTTCTCCTGAAAAGATTGCGTTTGCGCCACCGCCGGAACTGCTTCTTCAGACGCAGCGCTATGCGTTCTCGGAAGATGTATTTTAAATCATGGGTACGCACCATTCCATGCCGCCAGTATTTGTCAAACGTTTCATCATAAACAAAGAGGGTTTGATGTCCGGCTTCTTTGTCACGCAGCCTCGATAAAAGACTTTTACCATGCAGCCCATAGGGAACATCCAACTCAAAATACTCAACCAACGTCGGAACGATGTCTATGAGTCCCACCATCACATTAACATCGTGGCCCATGTATTGCTTGTCCGGGAATTTTATGATCAGCGGCACGTGAATCAACATCTCATAGGACAGACTGGTGTGTCCATAAACGCCGTGTTCGCCAAAACCTTCACCGTGATCAGCACATAAAATAATGAAACTTTGTTCGTAGATGCCCTGCCGTTTCAGATCTTCAATGAATATCCCAAACTGCTCGTCGGAAAAACGAACCATATCACGATATAGTAACTTTGCCTTCTCACGTTTGCCCTGCGCCGATTGCAGTATTTCAACGTCACCTGTATCCAGTTGATCCACCTGCGTGCGATCATAAAAGGGATCGTGGGTGTCCATCGACCAGAAAACGGTAAAAGACTCCTGGTGTCGTGGTTGTTTTTGATAAATTGCAAATAAATCCTTACTGGTGATTAATGGCAAGTTTAATTCCCGGCGATGACCCATACGGCGTGCAATTTTACGACTGAGTTCGGCACGCTGAGCGAACTCAGGCAAATCATACACTTGCGGCATTTCATCAAATCCTTGATCCATGCCATAGGTGGGACTGAAAAAAATGTTGGCGCTGTAAGCGGCTGTATGATACCCCTTTTTCTTAAATAGCGTGCTGATTGAATCCAGCGTTTTCGGAAAACCGACATGCTTGGGTTTAATGTTTTCCGGAAGCTGCCCGAACATCCCAATCGCTGTTGGATATAATCCGGTCATCATGGACATCATTGATGGCGAACTCCACGTCGCCTGTGAATAAGCATTTGTGAATTGAACCCCATCACGGGCGAGGGCCATAATGTTGGGGGTCAATTTATCATTGACATGATCGGCCCTTAAGGCATCCATGATGTACAAATAGACCGGTGCCATCCACTAACCCCGGTTGCGATACAGTGACTGGTCAATGACATTCAACATGGCTTCGATGTCGAGACGATTATCGAGCACCTTATTAATTTTTTGCAGAGGCTCACGAGCATCTTTCAGCATGGCATTGTAGCTGGCATAGTGAATGGTGATGTTGTCCTGCGCATCCACCCACTCATCGATAGTATCGAGGTGTTGCTGGTATAGTTCGGTTAACTCCTCATCGGTCACAGCGTCGGTTGGCTTGCCATCTTTGATGAGCATTTTCTTCTGGGATTGGAGCACTTCGTCAATCTCACGCTGCATGAAAATAATCTTATAGTCATACAGGGGCGGCAGGTCGGTCAGGAGCGCTGAAATCACTTTAACGACTTTGCCCTTTGCATCATCCAGCCATTCATAATCGCCCTCTGGCAGTTTTTTCACGCGCTCAAATTCATAATAGCCTTTGGGATTATCAACATCCGGGGTGCGAATACCATCCACCAGCGGCGGAATGCCACCTTTGTCCAGCATCTGCATCATCATGGACGTGCCGGAGCGCGGCAAACCAGACACGATAGTGACATAATTGGTTGATTTTTTGCCAAAAAGATTTGACAGAAAGCCCATGTACCCTCCTCTGCTAGAGTCCAGAGGCACATTGTACCAGAGGGACTTACTCTATCAAGGTTGGTTACATCAATGCAAGTAGCCCAGATTGCGCATCCGCTCCTTAACCTTATCCGGCAGCTTTATAGTTTGCTGCTGCCCGATGTGTTTCTCAAAGTAAGCCAGCATTTCTGTCGAAAACGACGCAAAGTCGGCTTCCAACTGCTCCAATTCGGCTTTGCCGTCGTGCCAGTTAAGGATGTTGTTGTATTCATTGGGATCAACTTTCAAGTCGAAGACCCACTGCCCGGCTAAAGGCAAGATGTTTCTGATAACCGTGCGCACGTTGCTTTTCAAGCGGCTGCGTTTACGCCACAGGAGTTTCTTAGGATTTCGCTGGCGGAAGACGTACTTCATGCCGTCCGCCCTGCGCACAACACCATGTGACCAGTATTGATCGTGCGTTTCATCATAAACAAACAGTTTATCATGACCGGAAGCCTCACTATGAATAACGGGAAGGAGGCTTTTGCCATGAACTGATGCACCCATTTGGATTTGGTAGAGGTCTGCCAGCGTTGGGAGAATATCAATCAGGCCAACCTGTTCATGGCAAACAGAGCCTGCCAGATCATTGCCGGGTAACTTCATAATGAAGGGGATGTGAATGAGCGGCTCGAAGCCGACACCAGCATGTCCAAACTGGTTGTGTTCGCCAAAGCATTCCCCGTGATCTGCCAGCACAATGATCGTACTTGAATCATACTGGTTATTTGCCTTGAGTTCATTGACAAGTGCACCAAACTGCTCATCACTGTAGTGCACCACAGCTAAATAAATCTGCTGTGCTTTCCCCCGTGAAAAACGAGCGTTGGTAATGCCATCATATTCAGACGGACTGTCAACAAATTTGCGGTTAAAATAAGGCTCGTGGGTGTCCATTGTCCAGATAAATGTGAGGTGCTTATCGTCCGAGTGTTTTATCTGTTCTTTGCGACGCATCAGGTGCAGGTCCTCACCCGTCAGGAACGAGACGCGCCTTACACGCTGGTTGAGTCGTTTGGCAAGTATTTTCGTCAGAGCATCCCGCACGGGTATGTCGGGAAAGTCCTCGGCGTCAGGCATGGAATCGAACCCGCGATCCATCCGGTAGAATGGCGAAAAAAAGACGTTGGCGCTGTAGGCAAAAGTGTTGTAGCCGCTGGCTTTAAACAGAGTGGCGATAGTTTCAACATTGGGCGGGAGTGCTATCCGCTCCGACCGGAGGCCGGGCTTGTAAGGGCCAAATTTGGCGATGGCAGTGGGGTACAATCCGGTTAAAATGGACATGGCAGATGGTAAACTCCATGTTGCCGGAGCAACAGCATTGGTGAAATTGATGCCATCCGATGCCAGTGCCAGCATATTAGAGGTGAGAGATTCGTTGACATGGTCATAGCGCAGCGAATCCATCACATAAATATAAATCCCACCCATAAGTAGAGTTTCTCCTGAAAAAGAAAAGTGATTATAACAATGCACCTTGGAATTGATGCCCATATGGTGGGCGAAAACGAAACCGGCAATGAAACCTATATCAAAACCGTGCTACAGGGATTGGCTTCCCTGCAAAGTGGTCACGAAATAACGGTTCTCTTGCAGGAACAGTACCGCCAACATCTTAAAGATATACCCTTTCCAATGGCAGCCATCGACCATGATAGCGCATTACGCAGAAATATCCTCACCTATCCCCGTATGTTGAAGCGGCACGATTTCGATCTATTTTTTGCGACATATGTTGCGCCGCTGTGGATGCCATGCCCGGTTGTGGTGGCTGTCCATGATATTTCCTACGTTCATTTTCCCGAATTTTTCCCGCGGTCGGTGCGTTGGATGATGTCAACGCTGGTTCCATTCACCATCAGGCGGGCGGTGCATGTCGTGACGCTGTCGGAGAGCACCAAACAGGATATTGTGAATATCTACAGCGTTCCCGAAGACAAAATCACGGTTACGTATGCCGCCATCAGCCCGCAATTTCGCCCGCTGGATAACCTACCGGAGCGTGAACAGCCCTATATTCTGGCGGTGGGCAATCTCCAGCCGCGTAAAAATCTGGCACGTCTGATGGAGGCGTACGTGCTGCTGCGTGACTGGAAGGCCATTGACCACCAATTGGTTATCGTGGGGCAGGAATTGTGGTTTGCGGACACGATTAAGGCCGCTGCGAAGTCCTATCAGGAGGATATTTTGTTCACCGGATATGTGTCAGAAGACGAACTCGTGGACTTATATAATGGGGCGGATGTGTTTGTATATCCGTCATTGTATGAGGGATTCGGCCTGCCGCCGATTGAAGCAATGGCCTGCGGGACGCCTGTCGTAACCTCCAACATCTCATCGCTGCCGGAGGCGGTCGGGGATGCGGCGTTGACCGTTGATCCGTATGATGTTGCGGCAATTGCGGCTGCCATTCAGCGGGTATTAACTGATGAAATGTTACAGCGCAAGCTCCGCCAGAAAGGCTTTGACCGCGCCGCGCTATTTGCCCCGGAAAATTTGGCCCGGCGGTTGTTAAACGTGTTTGAATCGGTTATCGACACTTAGAGCAATACAAACAAGTAATTCATTATCTCAAGGCGTCAACTTTCGTGGAGAACTTCCGTCCGCATTAATAACCCACAAATCGCCAGTAGCCAAATTAGAGATAAATGCAATTTGAGTATCATCAGGGGACCAGGTAGGGTCATAATCCCATTCACCGGAAAACGATGTGAGGTCAATTAATTCGCCTGATTCCATATCAAGCACCATGATATTCCAGTCCATGGTTTCGGGGAATATCCCTGTGAACGCGATGTGGTTGCCATCATGTGACCACACAAGTGGATGTAGAGTCGCCACACAGTCTTCTGTCATCTGTACACTGGCATCTTCTTCCAGATCAAAAATGCTTATATTGAAGCCTCTATCGCAATCCTGTTGTGATAAGTAGCCGACTGTGTTATCGTCCGCTGGCGACCAGAACGGCCCTTCAAGTTGTTCTGTGGTTATGATTCTCTCGTGAAAGGGGTCAAGGCTAATGGTCCAGATTTCTGAGACAGTCATTCCTTCGATATCACGTTGAAAAGCGAGTTGGCTCCCATCTGGAGACCATGTGGGTAAGCTAAAGCTATCTAGATAATCTGGTGAAATTTGTTCTAATTCTTTGGAGCCAACATCAACGATCCAAATTGAGGTCGTTTCAGTGTCATCGGAGTAGGCAGTAAAAGCTACCCGGCTTCCATCAGGAGATACGGAATAATATCCCTCAGCAACCTCAAGTGAACCTGTTAAGTTCTCTGAGTCGCTGCCGTCTGCTTCCATTACCCAAATGTCTATGCTGCCGTCACGATCTGATACGAAAAAAATTTGCTCACCATAAGGTGACCATACTGCAAAGTCATCGCTACTGTCGAATTCTTCAGTAAGATTTTGCAGATTCTGCCCATCCGCATCAACTATCCATATATCACCGCCCACAAACGACGAAAATACAATTTGTTCGCCGTCAGGTGACCAATCTGGTCGTCGCGGGCCAATATTATTATCTTGAAATGCTTTCGATTCTGATGGATTAGTAAGCCCTACAATCAGTAAACTAAACAAAAAGAATGACCCAACCAATTTGTGCAATCTCATTCGTTCAAATTCTCCCGAAAGAATCAGTTATTTTTGACTGATACGCCCCAACTCACGCACGGTCAAATCCAGCCGCTCATCGCGCAGGAGCGGCAAGCGGCTGCGGGTGCGGCGTAGCTGGTTGAGGTCAATGGTATGAACCAGCAGTTCTTCCTCGAAATAGGGTGCTTTCAGGGCGAATTCCCCGTCCGGGTCAACAATGGTGCTGCCGCCCCAGAACACCAGACCTCCCTCATAACCCACCCGGTTGCAGTGAACAACGTAATTCGTGAACATGCTGCCATAGGATTGGTTAACGAGTTCTACCCAGCGAGCCGTTCCCAGCGTCTCACTTTCAGTTACACCGCGTCCGGGGCTGGCGCTGTGTAAAAGCAGCAAATCGGCCCCATCCATCCATAACACATAATTTGGTGAGGCGTGCCAGAAATCCTCACAGATGAGCATGCCAACCCGACCAAACGACGTATCAAAGGCACGGATAGTCTCGCCGGGAGCAAAAAATCTACCCTCATCAAACAGGCCGTAAGTGGGCAGGTAAATCTTATGATGAACGTGCAAAATCTTGCCACCACTCACATAAGCAGCAGCAATGAAATAGCGCCCGCGCTGATCAACATCCACAAAGCCAAACATAACATCCATGCCATGTTTGAGGCTGGCCTCACGAATAGGCTGAAGGTCGTCGCTGTCGGCGGTCAATGCCACCTCATAGACGAGGTCTTGCAGCACATAGCCGGTTAGTGACAATTCAGGGAAAATGAGCAGTTGAACGCCGTTGTCGGCGGCTTCATCGATGATTTCCAGATGACGCCGAACATTGGCCTTTACATCCCCAAATTTCGGGTGGATTTGAGCAAGTCCGAGAGTGAGGTTGTTCATTGACAAGTTCCACGTTACCCTTACGTTAGTGATTGAAAATCCCCATGAGGTAGCCCATGAGTACTATTTTATACGATTTGAACGACGGTGTGGCAACCATTACCCTGAACCGTCCCGATAAGTATAACGCCTTTAACGACACCATGATCGGGGAAGTGAAAAATGCCATCAAATCCGCCGACCGAGATGACGCCGTTCGTGCGGTTGTGATTACCGGGGCAGGTAAAGGTTTTTGTGCCGGTCAGGATCTGGGTGATGTCGATGAACGCAGCAATATCACGTTTATGGACCATCTGCGCGATAAGTATAATCCGATGATTCTGGCGATGAACAGACTCGAAAAGCCGATTATCGCCGCCATTAATGGAGCAGCAGCGGGGGCTGGTGTAAGTCTGGCGCTGGCAGCGGACATTCGCGTGATGTCTACCAAAGCCTCGCTGATTTTTGCGTCGTTTGCCGCGATAGGTCTCGTGCCGGATAACGGCGTCAGTTATTATCTGCCGCGCATTGTGGGCAGTGCAAAGGCGCTGGAACTGTTCATGCTGGCGGATCGTAATCATCGTATTTCTGCCGAGCAGGCGCTGAATCTGAATCTGGTGTCTTATATCGCCGAACCTGAAGCATTTGACGAAACGGTGAAGGAGGTCGCCAGCCGACTCGCCAGTTTACCGACACGGGCACTCGGTTTGACCAAGCGCATGGTCAATGTTGCCTGGGAAAATTCTCTGGAAGAGCAGCTTGATATTGAGGCCCAGCTTCAGGAAGCCGCCAGCCGTACGGCAGACCATCACGAGGGCATTCAGGCATTTCTCGACAAACGCGAACCGCAATTTACGGGCAAGTAACCAAAGCATGAAGGACGTGCCCTTGCACATCCCTACGCCAGCCCGCGATTTTCGCAGGGACGCCCCGTTGGGCGTCCGTCGCGAAAAGTACCCGAAATCGCTCATTGTAGCGGTTTTCGTTGATATTTCAC
>JAKEEQ010000275.1 GCA_022616515.1 Chloroflexota bacterium
CATCGAATGTATCAAACGTGCGGTTATAGGCGGTTCGCTTATACTCAATTTCAATGATGGGCAATGTCAGGTCTATGGCCTGTGCCTCATTGACATATTCCGACGGGCGCATCAAACGGTTGCCAGCCTGAATCAGACGCACCGGCGTGTTGTTATAACTGAACACCGGATAGTATCTATACTGCGGCCCTTCCAGCAATTTGGGCACGATGGGGCGATTCCAGTTGGTCAGGCCGAAGAGCAGAATTCCTGCTGCTCCAAGCCGAAATAACCAGATCATGGTTTGCCCCTGCGCCAGCGTCTCGCCGATGATAAAAACGGCGGCGGCTCCCAACATGGCCCATGCGAGGTATTTGAGATAGATTCTGGCAGACTGGAAAAACTTGTCGTTCATTGACACCTGATTGATGTTGATAGCTGTTACCACTGAGTATAGAAGGCGGGAAGGTGTAACACAACCAGCGATTTGCAACAAAAAAGCGACCCGCTGCAACAGGGGTCGCCAATTCGTCAGGCTTCTCAGGTGGGCGTGTTACTCAGATACAATCGTCTGTCGCGCTTCAACTTGAAGGTTAATCTGATCACCTGCAATATTACGTATCACAGGGGTGATCAGTGTGTGATCATAGTTAATGGTGACAAAAACGGTACCGCCTACCGCAGCGGCTGTCGGAAGTTCCGGGTCAATCACGGCTGATCCCCAGTCGATGAGAGCATCAAAATCTCCACCAACCGCGTTGCGGGCACGCCAATCGGCGTTATTTGGATCACCACAATCGCCGGCATCTATGCAAGTTGGGTTGATGGATAGATAGAGTGCCGCCTCGCCAGCAGCATCTTCAAGAGCGATGTACGTAAAGTAGACACGGGCAAGGTCTACCAGGCCGCTGAAAAGTATAACCAGCAGCATCCCCGATATTGCAAATTCAACCAGACTCTGACCGCGTTCCATACGTTTACTTGTTGTTTTGTTCATTGGGCATAAGTCCCTTATAAATTGTGTTTCCACTCCGTATTCTCATTATATGGAACGGCGCGTGGCTTTTCAATCAGATGTGTGTTCATAAATTGTACATATCCGCTACCTATTTTAACAATCTCAGGACGAGGGTGCTTCAAATTTCGGACACGTTGGAGATTGATCGGAAATATTGTACAGACGCCATTCGCTATCGGTGGTTCGAAAATCAAACTGCGCCTCGTGGAGATCTCGGGAGACCTGTGTGCAGGCATATACAGTAAAAAATTCTGGTACAAAGTCCCATGCTCGCATCGTGCCATCTGTTTCGATGGTGATTACATGCGGGGAATTGGCGCTGAAATGAGTATTTACAATGGGCGTATCGCCTCCATTTGAGACGTTTCGGATAGGTGATCTTGAGTTTACGTCCCATAGGATTGTGGTTCCATTACTTTCAGTGGTCAATATATATCGACGATCATTGCTGACAGATATCACTTCTACTGCTGAGGTATGTATACTTTGTCCGCTGGCATTAAAATCAACCTCATAGGGCAGACTAAAGCCGTCTTTTATCCATGAAACCAGACCGGGATCATCCTCTGCTAAAAAGTCCAGCCAGTAAATAGATCCATTTTCATCGCCCACAATCGCAATCTTATCAAGCAGGGCTAGCCCACCCGTTACATCGGTTAGACGACTTTCCTGAAGTGCTTCCTCGTTGTCCATATTAAATAGTTGAATGGTCTTGTACAGGAAATTTTCATCAAAAATGTCGTCGGCAACTGCCACAACAAATTCGCCCTCATCCATTGCCAGCCCTGTATAAGTGTTGCTCGCAAAATATTGTTCAATAACCTCACCGTCTGGTATAGACCAGGTTTTGATAGTTGAGCCATCTGCTGTCAATAATGACCCGTCAGATATGAATCCCACGTACCAGAAGGGTCCGAAGGATGAGTAACTGTAACCACTATCGTCCAGTTGGGCAACCAACTCGCCGGTAGCGGTTTCCCACACATCAAATCGAGCGAGAATATTATCTTCAATGGCCTCCACAATACCCACACTGGCAATATATCGATGGTCTGGTGAAATGGCAACCATTTGCACTGTCTGCGGATAAGCACCTATACGCCATCGTTCGGTCATGCCCAATTCGCCGTTATCCTCTATCGTTAATGTCCACAGAATGATCTCGCCGTCCCCAGTTCCGATAACAACTAGCGAACTATCCTCGGAGAACGCGACTGCGTTTATCCGCTCATTAACCTGAACAACACGACGCGAGCCAAGACGCTCAAGCCCCAGCATCAATGCGGTTTCTGCTTCCTGAGTATAACTGGCGTTCATGGCCCGAATGGCGAGCAAGGTAGCAGTTTCTGGATCATCTGCTTCCTCGGCTTCTCCGGAGAGGCGTAATGACTCACTGAAATCGCGCTCATTAGCAACTTCGGTTGCCCCTGTATTGGCGCGATCACGTTCAAGGGCAGCCTCAGTACCGCGAACGTTAGATGTGTCGAGATTATTCTGCGACTGTTGGAAGAGAAAGAAAGCGAGAACGGCAAGACCAGAAACGATAATTAATGCGAAACTAACACTCGCCAGAACATTACGCTGCGTGCGGCGTTGTGCGCGGCGACTCTGACGAATATAGTCAACCTGCAAATCCATTGGAACTGGTCTCTTGTGCAGGCCATCGGTCAGCCAGTCTTCGGCCTCTTCAACCTCAATGCCGCTCAAAAAAAAACTCCGGTGGCGTTCACGATTGTCCCACTGAACGGCCCTGCGCAATAGCCGGGTATGTGCTTCCAGATATTGAAGGTCGGTTCGAGCCACCTCAATAAGTTGTCTAACCGTCTGATCGGGATCGCTGTCCAGCGGAACAAAATTAATCTCACGGATAAATTTCCAATTGTCGGATGCTAAAACGGTCAAAGCTTCGGGCCGTGTCCAGGTCAGTGTGTTGACCACCGACATCAGCTCTTTGTCGGCAAACACATCTTCCAACATGACAGGAATGATGCGTTTATTGAGTTCGAAAGCATAATGTAGCTCCCAATTGCACACTTCGGAACGCAGGGAATGACTGCTTACGAGAAAGACAAAGCTCTGTGCCGAGAGAATGCCCTGTTTGATTTGCTCCCACCATTTTGCGCCCTGTGGAATATCATCCATATCAAACCATGGATCAAGTCCTTGCATCTTTAAGCCTTCAATCAACTGCTGCGCGACAGCGTTATCGCGTCGTGAATAGGAAATAAATAACTCGTTCTGAGATGTCTCGGAATGAATGTCAAGCATTTTCTCGCCTCCCTGAAACTTTGTGCTATTATGGCACAGACTGCTTAGGAGTGTGTGGAATTGAACACCTTTACCTTACTGCGTGGGGCAGCAGAGTTCCAGAAAGCTCTGCGTGAGGCAGTTACTGACTGCCACCAATCCTTTTATTCCCAGTTTATGACTTTCGAGGGCGACCCCAGCGGCGAAGGCTTCGCCCATTTGCTGACCGATAAGGTACAGTCCGGTGTCGATGTGCGGTTGATGGTTGACTATTACAGCGATGTCGTGGTCAGTGACACTTACCCCACGCTGCTACACCGGCGCGGGCAACTGGTCCGCGAACGGCAGGAAACACTGGATTTGCTGACGCAATTGCAGCAGTGCGGTGTCAAATTGCAACGCACCGCCCCGGTTGGACGTATGTACAACTACATTTTGTATCGTAATCACAAAAAGATGATTGTGCTGGATGAAAAGGTGGCCTTTGTTGGCGGCCTTAACATCTCCGACCACAACTATGACTGGCATGATCTTATGGTCATGATAGAAGGACCGCTGGTCAAAGATCTGGTGTGCGATTTCTGCTCCACATGGAATGGTGAGACCGTGCCATTTGACTCACCTGTTCCCGGCGGCGACTTTATCCTCAATCAATGCGCGGGGCGTTATTCCATCCTCAATGAAATCATCGCGATGGTTGACCGGGCGGAGGAGTCGGTGGTTATCCAATCGCCATACCTTATTGGCTATCGCATTGAAGGGGCGTTGATGAAGGCAGCACGGCGCGGCGTCAGGGTGGATGTCATTATTCCTTATCGCAGCAACAAACTTGTATATCGTATCTGGGTTCGCAAAACGCTGCAAAATCTGCACCATCCCAATATTACAGTACATGGCTTCACCGGGGCAGGCGGTATGACCCACGTCAAACTGGTACTGGTTGATGGCAAACATGCCTCATTCGGCTCGTTGAATATCATGGAGCTTGAAGGATTAACGCAGAAAGAATTGAACGTTTTTACCAGCAATCCGGCTTTTATTGCTCAACTTGAGACCTTCATTGAGGATGATCTGGCACAGAGCCAACGTCTGTCCATCCCGCGTTTCGCATTTGGGCGAATCACCTATAACGTTTTGTACGCTTACTTCAACTGGCGAACACAACGCCTGCTGCGCAACCCCTCGTGGAGAGAACTCTATTGCTAGGCCGTTATCGCCTTGAAATCAAATATGGCCTCATCACCACAACCTTACTTGTTGGCCTGCTCTGGCTGGCAAATAATCATGTGCTGGACGGGCTTCAGGGGTCAGTTACCAGTTTCATGGACAGTATGGCTGGACTGGGCGTGTTCGGTGTGTTTATTGTAGCATTGATTGCCAACGGCTCTCTGCTCATTCAAGTGCCCTACACCCTGCCAATGCTGTCGGTGGCGCTCTACAGCGATAATTTGTTAGAACTGCTTGTGCTTGGGACAGCGACCGGGGTGGGGGCCGGACTTGGCGAAATTGTTTCGTATGCTATTGCCTACAATATCGCCGCCCAAATTCATGAACTCAGCAAAAGTGCATTGTTTCGCTGGATACGACGGACGATTCACGAGCATCCCCATACCATCCCCGTTATGGTCTTCGTAGCCGCGTTAATTCCCATCCCCGATGATCTGGTGATTATGCCGCTGGCGATGATTAGTTATCCGGTGCGCAAATTGATGCTGCCCATGTTCAGCGGCAAGGTTATTCACAATGTCGCTGTATCGTTTGTTTTTCACTACGCCACAGACACCGTACAGGGGCAGGTGAGCGGCGATGTCGATGTGGACCTGTCGCTGGGTATCTTGATTGTCTTTGTCATGATTATGCTTTATCAAATTGAAAAAGTCAGACAGTCGCAGGCTGAAGATGCTGCTTGAACTGGCCGTTGGTGACGCTTACGGGGCGGGCTTTGAATACGCCTCGGAAAATCTGCACCACAACGATCTGTCGCGTTATGTCGCCCATCCGCGCCATCACGAGATTTGCCCCGGTTGCTACACAGACGACACACAGATGACTTTGGCTGTTGCCGAATTGATTGAGGAAGGCGTTGAATGGACATCTCTCAATATCGCGGATAAATTCGTTACCGTTTTCAAGCGCGATGAACGAACAGGCTACGCGGGCCATTTTTATGATTTCCTCAAATCCGTCAAAGATGGGCAGGAGTTTCTCAAGCTTATTAAGCCAGCCAGTGACAAAAGTGGCGCAGCCATGCGGGCGGCTCCCATTGGCATCCTTAGTGATATTGATGTGGTGTTGGAACGCACCAAAATTCAGGCCAGACTCACCCATGATACGCCGGATGGCATCCACGCTGCACAGGCCGCCGCTCTACTCAGCCACTATTTTGTCCACGATATAGGCCCGTTTGTTGACGTTGGCGCGTTCATTGAGAGTCACGTCCCCGGCGAATGGGATACACCTTATCAGGGTAAGGTAAAATCCAAAGGCTGGATGAGCGTCCGTGCGGCCATAACCGCCGTCAAACGCAATCAGTCGTTGAGCACCCTGTTGATTGACTGCGTTAACTTCACGGGAGACGTTGATACGGTGGCGACAATTGCGTTGGCCGCGGCCTCGGTGAGCCGCGAATACACGCAAGATTTGCCGGAACAGTTGATAATGAGCCTTGAAAATGGTTCTTACGGTCGCGACTATATCATCCAACTTGATGAACGGTTATTGGCGTTGCTATGACTTCTCTGGAAAGGTAAAAGATATGGACATTCTGATTATTGGCGCATTCGGCAAAATTGGCAGCAAGGTCGTCGAAGCTCTTCAAGAAAATCACGATATTATCACAGCAGCACTCACACGGGGTGATGTCCGGGTTGATTACCGCGATGCGCAGTCCATTCGCGCCATGTATGAAGCCGTCGGCACGGTCGATGCGGTGGTTTTCGCCGCAGGGGGTGGTCATTTCTGGGGCAGCTTCGATGAAATTGGCGAGGAGCAGGTCAAAATTGGCCTTCACGGCAAGCTGTTGGGCCAGATCAACACGGTGCTAATTGGAACGGAATTTGTGCGAGACGGTGGCAGTTTCACGCTGACGAGTGGCTATCGCAGCCAACATCCGGGGCCAAACACCGTGGTCGTCGGCACGGTCAACGCAGCGGTGGATGCCTTCGTGCGCCATGCCGCAGTGTCACTGCCACGTGGCATTCGCATCAATACAGTCAGCCCGGCACATGTGGTTGAGACGGAAGCCGAAGCCCGACAACCCGAATATGTCACACGCAAGGAAACAGCCGCCGCCTATGTGCAAAGTATTGAGGGAAATATGACCGGGCAAATGCTCCCGGTTTGGAACATCAAATAGGCATTGTTTAGAGAGGAATCCAAAAACCAAAGACACTCCCGATGCCTTCCTCGCTCTTAAACCATACATCTCCACCGTGTCGATGAATGATCTCACGGACGAGGCTCAAGCCAACCCCCGTGCCTTCAATGCCTTCGATTTCCGGGCGCTCCGCACGGTAAAGCTGGCTGAAAATGCCGTCCTGCAAGGCTTTGGGAATGCCGATGCCGTTATCTTCAACCGAATACTGGAAACTCTCATCATCGGCCTTGCCTGTGATAGTGATTGTGCCACCTTCGGGTGTGTATTTGATGGCATTGCTCAACAGGTTAACCATCGCCTGACGCAGTTGGGTCGGGTCGCCTTGCAGCGATGGCAGCTCAAACGGATAGTTTTCAACAAGGTGCAGCCGCTTGCGCTGAAGATTATCAATGACTTCCTGCAAACTTTGTTCGATGATGAGATTCGGTTTGACAATGGAGTCACGGAAGCGACTTTCGCGTTCCAGCCGGTCGGTATCCAGTAGCTCCTCAATCAGTTCGTCCATGCGCGTCAGGGCGCGAACAATGCCCTCAACAAGCTGTATATCGGGAACGACGTCATTTTGAATATCGACGCGCAGGAGTTCGACGTAACCCCAGATGATGCTGATGGGATTCTTCAGGTCGTGCGATGCCATACGCATCATGTGCGACTTCAGGCGATCCAGATCTTTAATGACGGTGATATTGTGCATCACTACCACATAGCCAGCCTCGGACTCCATATCGACCATGGCAACATTGATGGAATAGTCCTGCTGGCCGAGTTCATCATGAACCTCAAAGACCTGCGCGGTCTGGCGTTTGCCGAGGCTCTCCAGAATGCTCGCCAACTGGCGGAATATAACGGAATCCACCTCGTTAAGATGCATATCCAGCAAATCTTCGCGATCAATCCCTACCAGTTCCGTAGCGTGGCGGTTAGCGCGAATGAAGCACAAGTTGTGGTCCAGCATGAACATCACCTCGCCTGCGTTCTCCAGAATGATTTCCATCTGGCGCTGTTGGGACTGGATGTTGTCAAAGAGATGGGCGTTGCGGATGGCGGCACTGGCCTGATTGGCAATCGCGGTTGCCAGTTGCAGGTCCTGCCGGGTGAAATGATCGGCCCGGTCATTGACCAGCGTCATCACGGCATGAACATTGTCTTCAAAAATAAAGGGGACACAAATAACCGAACGCACATCGGTTTGCAGGTCATCATCAAAAATAAGCCAGCGCGTATCTTTTTCCGTGTCCGCAACGATGGCTCCGCGTTTTTCCCGAACACACCAACCGGCGAGACCCTCTTCCAGCACACGGCTAACGACGATGTGCGATACTTCGGGTGGCATGTCACGCTGGGTAATAAAACGTTCGTAGGGACGATTGTCCTCGTCCAGCAGCAATAAACTACCCTTATTAGCGCCAACAGCATTTGCCACAATCGCCAGAGTTTCTGAAAGAACTTTATTTAAATCGACAACGGTAATCAGACGAGATACTTCAATCAGTGCCTGAATTTCACCGACTCGTTGATGTGCCATGTGGTTTGTCATGTCGTCCGTTACATTATTTTAGCTTAATGTTATATCTATTGTCGGTGATTTCGGATGATTTTGCGAACAACCCCCCAAATATTAGGGCAGTTTCTCATGGAATGGCAAATTCGCATATTGCATCTTCGACTACGCACTCGGCAATCGCCTGTCCGCGATGGTAAACCACAAAGGAGTCGTTCTCCCCGGCCCAGAACGGAACGGCGGTCGGTTCAAGTTGTATCCACGAATTATAGAAACGACACGGGCTGCCGCCAACAGCTCGCGGTGTCGTCACCACTTGAACACAACCTTCCTCACGGAAACTATAGATGATGTCGCCGATGTCAGGTATATTCCACCATTCCAGCGACTCGAACTCACCGGCAACGCTGCCCTCAAACACCAGATGCCCCAGATTCAGACGTCGATCCGATATATTGGTCATCTTCAAACGCCGCGTGGTCCATTCCAGCCGTACCTCGGCTTCAGCATCCGGTGTATTGATAATGACCACTTCGGTGGAGGTCGCGGCTGGCGTTTCGGCTTCCTCGGTGGGTTCAACCGTGCCGGTAGGCGCATCTGTAGCCGGGTCTTCGGAAGGTGCGGCCTCTTCGGTTGCCGTAGCGGTCGGGCGACGAGTCCGCGTAACCGTCGGTGTGGCGTCTTCGTCAGTGGCGGTTGGTTCATCCTCGTCGGTCGGTGTTAACTCTTCTTCAGTAGCCGTCGGGGATGGATCGTCCTCAGTTGGCGTCTCGCTCGGATCACCCTCAGTTGGAGTTGGTGTAGGTTCTTCGTCGGTCGGTGTTGGTTCTTCTTCAGTAGGTGTGTCGGTTGGCAAATTGGCAATGGCGATTGCCGTCATTTCCGCATCGCTCAGGGTCGGCGTGACATTTGCCGAATTGCCGCCATTATCATCACCACCGAAGATTGCGTATAAGCCGCCGCCAACTAACAGGACTAGAAAAATCACTCCCAGCGCACTTAATAACAAGCGACGTCTCAACCTGTCTTTCTCCACATCCGGTGGATTATTAAACGTCAGCGGCACACCCTGCGACGGGCGAGGGTCTTCCTCAACTTTTGCCTCACGCGGCGATTTCTCTCGCAGGCCGCTCGGCGGTTTCGGTTGCGACGCCTCTTTGATGATGTCCGTCAGGATATTCTCGGCAACGGATGGGCGCTTTTGATGCGAACCTTTACGCAGGGATTCCAGATATGCTTCAAGGGCTGACCCCTTGACTTCATCCTGTGTCTCCCCTTCCACGATCTCGCCTTCCCACGTTTCATCTTTCCAGATGGCCCCACTGCCGCTGCTGACCGGAGCTTCCACAGGCTGCTTGACCGTGACGGGCTTAACATCCACCGCATCATACAGCGCTTCTACAAACACCTTGCCGTTTTTAAAACGCTGGCGTGGATCTTTGCTTAATACTTTCTGGACGGCGTCTTCAAGCCCTTTAGGCAAATCTTTCTGTACGGTGCGCAGGGGTGGCGGTGGTTCATTCAAATGCTTGAGCGCCACGCTCATCGCCGACGGGTCATCGAATGGAACCTTGCCAGTAAGGCACTCGTATAACACAATACCCAGTGAATACAGATCGCTCTGTGGAACAGCCCGTGCCGATGATACTGCTTGCTCCGGGGCGATGTAGTGGGCGCTGCCAAAGGTATCGCCCATCGTGCCTTCATTGGTGCTCAACGCCAGTCCAAAATCGGTGAGCACCGCACCCCGGCTGGTCATCATGATGTTAGAGGGTTTGATGTCACGGTGAATGACGCCATGCGAATGAGCATGATCAAGGG
>JAKEEQ010000276.1 GCA_022616515.1 Chloroflexota bacterium
GAAAAAGGATATGACGTGCTTGTTCTGGAAAAGGGCAAACGCTACGAAGATAAAGACTTTCCCAAAACGAACTGGAATCTCCGCAAATTTTTGTGGCGACCGGCAATACGGTGTTTTGGCATCCAGCAAATGACATTTCTGAATGATGTAATGGTTGTACACGGCGCAGGTGTGGGCGGTGGCAGCCTTGTATATGCCAATGTCCTGATGGAGCCGGGCGATGAATTGTTTGATGCACCGGGCTGGCGAGATTTACAGGATTGGAAAACTGTTTTGAAGCCACATTATGAAACCGCCAAATTTATGCTGGGCGTTACGCCTAATCCCCATCTAACGGAAGCTGACCGGATACTCAAAGAAATTGCCGACGAATATGGAAAGGGCGATACCTTTCGTCCCGCAAATGTATCCGTTTATTTCGGTGAAGCGGGTAAAACCGTGCCCGATCCGTTTTTTGGCGGAGAGGGGCCGTACCGTACCGGGTGTATTCAATGCGGCGGCTGTATGGTCGGCTGTCGTCATAACGCCAAGAATACGCTGGTTAAAAATTACCTGTATCTGGCTGAAAAATGGGGGGCCGAGGTTCGCGCCGAAGCTGAAGTCATTGATATTCGTGCGCTTCCTGAGAACGAGGACGACGGCGCACGTTATGAAGTGGTCTACAAGACATCCACTTCATGGTTCTGGGATAGACAGCGGTACAAAGTCAGAACACGCAACGTTGTTGTGTCGGCTCATGTATTGGGTACATTGAACCTGCTGTTTAACGCCCGTGATGTCACAAAGTCGCTGCCTGAGCTGTCGCGCTGCCTGGGACATCAGGTGCGCACCAACAGCGAGACGATTCCCGGATCAATATCGCGTGATAAAGACATCAATTATTCGGAAGGTGTTGCCATCACATCTATCTTTGAATTGGATGACATTACGCGAGTTGAACCCGTTCGTTACCCGGAAAAAGCTGGCTTTATCCGCACTTTAGCGGTACCAATGATTAACAAACAGGGCGGAATGCTGCGCAGAGCATTAAAAATGATGTGGCATGGCATCACCCATCCGTGGGATTTTTTGTATACAAATTTTTATGGAAACTGGGCAAAATTCACAACTATCTTGCTTATCATGCAGACCGAAGACAGCACCATGCGCATTCAACCCGGACGCAACGCCTTTACGCTGTTCCGGCGCGGTCTGGTGACGAAACTTGATCCCGGCCAGCGAATTTCACCTCCTGTGGAATTGTCAGAAAAATTGGCCCGGGATTATGCCCGTAAAACTAATGGCATCCCACTGGATTCAATTCCCGAAACGCTGTTCAATATGCCGTCTACTGCGCACCTCATTGGCGGCTGCCCGATGGGACGTACCGCAGACGAAGGCGTGGTTGATATGAACTGCGAGGTGTTCAACTATCCGGGGATGTATATCGTGGATGGGTCAATAATGCCTGCCAATCCGGGCATCAATCCAAGTTTGACCATTACGGCTCTTGCCGAATATGCGATGTCGAAGATTCCGGCAAAGGCTGTAGGCAAACCAATTGTCCCGTTCGGGAGTCGCGAAAACCGCCCCGTAAAGGTGACGGAGCCTACATAAGCGTTATTTATCACGCAGCCCGCGCGATTTCTCAGCGAAGCGGTCAAAGTTGTTGCTCTGGGCTAGCTGGAACTCCCGCTCGAAGAAGTTATACTTGATGAAATCTTCAAACGGGTTGGAGTGAAACTCCCGTTCATTGAGATGGCGCATCCAGACGGCTACTTGCTTGCGAAAGGCCGGGTCGTCCGTTGTATCAGGCCAACGTTTTTTGCAATTTCGCAGGTTATTTTCAGACTAATTTTATTTCGTGTTTTCAGTCAAAATTCTTGTTACCGGTAGGTATCGATTCGTTTGCCAAATTATTTGTAAGTGACTTCTTTGATTCCCTTTGGTTCTTTCATTTGGACGATTTCACTAATTTTTTTGGATTGCTTGACTCACATTGAGCACCGTGTTATTGTTATGCTCGCAACTGATGAACGTGAGGTTTAAACGTTGACACAATTTGTTTCTGGTTCCAAATTTGCTGATGCCAACACCTATCTATTTGATGGGCAGTTTGCGTTTTATTTTTATTTTTGGAGCAAAATAACCACCGGGAACGAGGCGTACAGCGATCAATAGTCATCTGTTGACACTAGAGTAAAAATCACAAAGCGCGGAGTTCCCGGAACCCCGCGCTTTTTCTTTTCCTGAGGAGGAAAACACAAATGGAAGGTGATGATTGGACCCAGGTCAGATGTAGAGGTGTTCGCGGCGCAATAACCTGCGAAGCCAACACTCGTGAAGCAATCCTGGCTGCGACCCGTGAATTGTTGATGGTCATGATGCGGTTAAACAACATACACGTTGAAGACATTGCCAGCGCTATTTTCACCACTACCTCTGACCTGAACGCCGAGTATCCAGCCGTGGCGGCACGGCAGTTAGGCTGGCATGAAGCGGCCCTGCTGTGTGCCCATGAGATGGATGTGCCGCATGGTTTGAAAAGCTGTATCCGCATCTTGTTGATGTGGAACACCACCAAAAAACCGTCCGAACTACATCACCCGTACCTTAAGGGTGCGAAAGATCTTCGACCGGATCGTTCGATTGAAATGGAAGAACTTATCGCACAAATCGCTGCTGAACTCGAAGATGAAGAAGAGGTCAGCCCAACCTAGGGAGTCACCCCCGATTTCCGGGGACAAAATTTTTATTCAAGGCACTGTCAGGAGAACTGTAGACATGATTGTAGTAATGGCAACCAATGCCACCGCCAGACAAATTTCAGAGGTCATTGCCCGCATTCGCGCAATGGGTTATGAGGTCCACCTGTCCGAAGGCGAAGAACGCACCATTATCGGCGTCATCGGACGTGGCGATCCGCTCGACAAAGAACAGTTGAGCATGCAAGAAGGTGTGCATGAAGTGCTCAGTGTCACCCACCCCTACAAAATCGCCAGCCGCGAATATCATCCCGAAGCAACCACCTTTGCTCTCGGTCAGCACACAGTAGGCGCTAAAGATCTGGCTCTGATTGCTGGCCCGTGCTCGGTAGAGGGTCGCGAGGAAATCATCGAAATCGCGCATGCCGTTAAAGAAGCCGGGGCGACAGCTTTGCGCGGCGGTGCGTTCAAGCCCCGCACGTCACCGTACAGTTTCCAGGGGATGGGTGAAGAAGGTTTGAAATACCTTGCCGAAGCGCGTGAGCAAACTGGCCTGCCAATCGTCACGGAAGTGATGGACCCCTCGCTGGTGCCATTGGTTGCCGAGTACGCCGATGTGCTGCAAATCGGGGCGCGAAATATGCAAAACTACACCTTGCTTCACGCGGCGGGCAAAAGCCACCATCCGGTCCTGTTAAAGCGTGGCATGATGAGCACCATCGAAGAACTCCTCATGGCTGCCGAATACATTCTCAGCCACGGCAACATGCGCGTCATGCTTTGCGAACGCGGCATCCGGACCTTCGAAACCTACACCCGCAACACCTTCGACATCAACGCCATTCCAGTACTCAAAGACATCACTCATCTACCAATTATCGCTGACCCGAGTCATGGCGTTGGGAAGTGGGAGTATGTGGAAGCTGTGTCGTTAGCAGCGGTTGCCGCCGGAGCGGATGGACTGATTCTCGAAGTGCATCAAGACCCGGAAAGCGCCATGTCTGACGGTCGCCAATCGCTGACTCCGAAGCGTTACCATGAGCTGGTCAAGAAAACGGTGGCCCTTGCCAATCTGGTGGGTCGCAATGTGCCGACTGCCCAGCCAGTAGGGGCTTAAGCTCATGGAGGTTGACTTTAGCCGCCTGCATATTCACATTATTGGTCTGGGCCTGATGGGCGGGTCGCTGGCAATGGCCTTGAGAGATAAAGTTGCCAGAGTGACCGCTGAAGACACCAACAGTACTGTCATCGAGACAGCATTACAGCAGAAGGTAATAGCCGCCGACGGGGAACGCCAGTACGCTGATATTATCGTGCTGGCAGTCCCCGTCCATCTCATGCCAGATCTGGTAGCAGAACTGCCCGGCACGGTTAAAGATGGTGTGCTGGTTATTGATCTGGGCAGCACCAAGGCTGAAGTCTGCGATGCATTCGATAACCTGCCAGATACCCTGCTGGCGGTGGGCGGTCATCCGATGTGTGGTCTGGCGGAAAACAGCTTTAAGAATGCCGTCCCACATTTGTATCAAAACGCGCGTTTTGTGCTGTGCAATACCCTGCGAACCGACGACCATGCCATACATTTGGCAGAGAAACTGGTTCAGGCAGCGGGGGCGCAAGTGTTATGGCTCGAACGCAAACGCCATGATTTTCTGACGGCAGTTACCAGCCATTTGCCACATCTGATGAATTTCGCGCTGATGAAACTGGCGGTCGATATAGAAGCCGAAGACGATGATCTATTTGAACTGGCAGCCGGTGGTTTTGACGGGGCCACGCGCCTCGCCCGTACCCATGAATCGATGATTACCGGGATGTTCACCACCAATGCTGAAAACATACGCTACCTGACCACTCGCCTAATTGACCAACTACAGGCTCTGAACACCCTTCTGGATAACCCCGAAAATCTCAACGACACTATTCACGCTATTGTTGAAGCGCGACGTGATTACAGCAGTCGCTATGGAGAACGACTAATCACATGAAGATACGTGTGCGTCCTGGAAAAAGCCTACGTGGAAGCGTTACTGTACCGGGAGACAAATCTCTCTCCCATCGTTCGTTAATACTGGGTGCCCTTGCCGAAGGAACCAGTGACATCCGGGGATTTTTGCCTGCCGGAGACACGTTCGCGACCTTGCACTGTATTCGCCAGCTTGGGGTGCAGGTGGACCAGCATGACAAGACAACCTTGACTGTGCACGGCATTGGGTTGCACGGTCTGAAGCAGCCCGATGTACCGCTCAATTTTGTGAATGCGGGGACAGGCATTCGCCTGATGATTGGGGTTATGTCAGGTCAGCAATTTCCATCGGTGCTTGATGGCAGCGAACAACTGAAACGACGTCCAATGGGCCGTGTTACGAATCCACTGCGGGCAATGGGTGCGAATATTGAAGACAATGCTGGGCGGACACCACTGCACGTCTATCCGGCTCACTTGAAGGGGATGCGGCATCAACTAACCGTTGCCAGTGCCCAGGTCAAATCGTGCCTGCTGCTGGCCGGACTATACGCGGATGGTCCAACCACTGTTATTGAGCCGGGACCAGCCCGCGATCACACCGAGCGTATGCTCAAGGCATTGGGAGCGGACTTAAGCATTGATGGCAACAAAGTCACCTTGACGCCCGGAAAGCCGCTCCAACCACTTGATATCACGATCCCGGCGGACATTTCCTCGGCGGCATTTTTACTGGCAGCGGGTGCAATCGTCCCCGATAGTGATTTTAAGATCATTAACGTCAATACCAATCCTACGCGAACGGGCATTCTGGAAGCACTTGCTGAAATGGGTATGCGTATTGATCTTGAAGATGAGGCCGAAACCAGTGGTGAACCTATCGCTACAATGAATGTACAAGCACAGTCTGTTCGAGGCACACATATCAATGGCGATCTTGTGGTACGTATGATTGATGAGTTTCCGGTCTTGATGGTTGTTGCGACACAGGCCAAAGGTGATACCCGTGTCTCTGATGCCCACGAACTGCGTGTCAAAGAAACAGACCGCATTGCGGTGATGGCAGGTGAATTACGCAAAATGGGACTCACTATCGAGGAATATGAGGATGGATTTTGCATATCGGGCAAGCAGCAGTTGAATGGGGCAATTGTTGACGGACATGACGATCACCGGGTCGCCATGAGCCTGACCATCGCTGGCCTCATTGCGGAGGGCGAAACGATCATTGAGGATGCCCGCTGTGTCAATGATTCTTTTCCCGGTTTTGTCGAAGTACTGCAAACATTGGGCGCAGATGTATCGTGGGTAAATTAAAATGCCCGCCGCAGCGGACATTTTAGACTATTCTGCATCTTTTTGTACCTTGTAAGGATAGTCGTTATACCATTCAATAACCTGTTGAACAACGTTGTCAGGTTTTGCCATAAACAGGTTGTCTTTCTTAATATCAGGTATCGTCCCTGTCAATACTAGCGTTGGCACGGATAACTCTGGAAGCTCAGTTGGATTGACAAGGTCCACATGCAAAACGATAGTTGATATTTGTTTTGCTCTTTCCCGCATAACAGACAGCGCATTATTTGCCCCGGACGGCGTCCTTGCAAAAAGCATGTATTCAGAGAACCGAGTGTCTGCATCATCTTTCAGCCAGTTAAGAGCCGTTGCCAATCGTTCGGCCAGCATGGGATACATCTGCGGTGAGTCTTCTTCACCTTCCAGCAGCATATCCATTTGCAACGTTCCAAAATTGTGGTTCTGAAACGCCTCTGCCAGCCGCAAACTTTCTGCGCTGTTGCGACTGTCGCTATCCGCGAAGATAATAATGGCTGGAGCATTGGTGGGGACGGTCAGATGACCTTCAAGTTGACCATCGTCGAGCGCAATCGCGAAGTCGTATTGGGTTTCAGCGTATCTATTGTTCATAGTCTAGTAATTCCCCGGTGCGTCACTGGCTGGAAAGGATTCTTCGGATTCAATATCAACCTTATCTTTGTCACCCGACAACTCTTGCCAGTGTTCGTAAATTTCCTGAGTCCTGGCAGCCATGATAAAGTCATTGCGGTGTAAACCATCAAGGTCATGCGTCCGCCACGCAACGGTTACCAATGTGCCGTCTACTGAAATTTCTGGATAGCAATTGCAGGCTTCAGCACGTTCATTGACTTGCTCAATGAACAATTCTGCATCATAGTCGTTTGCGAAGCGGTAGGCGTTATAGAGTCGCTCCGTGCCCTCTTTTTCGACAATACCCCATGAGTATATTGTTTTCTTCAAATCATCTAATTCCTGTCGACGCAGTGGTGATGCGGATCCGTTAATTTCAACGAGTTCCTCGGATGCGAGACTCTTCAGATCAGTCCCCATGTTCTCCTCCTGATGTGCATACCCTTTATCGTACAACTTTAGTGTAAGCACTGTGTTAAAGTTGAATCGGACAAAGGTAAGAAGATGAAACTCAATGGCTTCCAATGAATGATGGTAGAACAAAGAGGGGTTTATGTCTCGCAAGCAACTGGTGATGTACTCGCGCAGTTATCCCTGTCCTTATGTACATATCGCTGCGGCATTGCTCGATGAATATGATATAGACGTTGAGGAAATCCTGATTGATCGCGATCAGGAAGCCATGCAGCGTGTTCTGGACTGGACTGGATTCCTGTCGGTTCCAACACTTGTTGTTGCCGAGGAAGGGTCAACAATACCTATCGAGCCGCCTGAATATCTTGAGCACGGAAGCAGCCCCAGAGGCATCAATCGAGGCTCCATAATTACCGAGCCAAATCGCCAGCAACTGAAGATGTGGCTCCAGCAGCACGGCTTTATCAACGAGCACTCAATTGGCATAGAGTGACACCCACCAGAACCAATGCCCCACCTATGAAGGCCATGACGGAAGGCACTTCGCCCAACCAGACCCACGCCAGAAACGTTGCCAGCACAGGAATAAGGTAAATAAGCGAACCAACGATAGAAGCAGGCAGGCGGGAGAGCATATAGCCCCAACCAAAGTAGGCAATTGCACCGGGGAATATCCCCATATAGATGATCGCAACGGTTGATTCAGTGGAAGCAGTCTGAATATCGGTGACTAATTGAGGAGCAAATGGCAGCATGAGTGCCGTGCCCAACCACATCGTATAAGCGACAACAGGTAATGCGCCGTATTGCTGTAAGAGCGGCTTTTGCCAGATTGAAAAAATCGCTTTCGAGATGGCAGCAACGAGGACAAGTAGCACCATTGGATTCAACGAAAAAGAGCCGCCATCCGAAATGCTAATCAACGCAACACCGACGAAGCTGGTGAAAATCCCGGCCCAGATGGTACGGTTGGTTGCTTCGTGGAGGAACAAACTTGCCAGAATTACCATGTAGATGGTTTCCGAGGAAATGATGAAGCTCGCTGTGCCAGCCGGAACCTCTGTCTCACCCCAGCTCAGGCCGATGTGATACACCGTAAAGCCGAGAAAACCAAGTCCCGTTAGTCTCGGTATATCGGTTAACGGGGGCAAAGGCAATCGTACTCTTATCGCGTACATCCCAATAACCGCCGACGCGACCAGAAATCGCAGCAAAGCAAGGCTGACTGGCGCGTAACTTTCGAGTCCGATTCGGATTCCGGGAAAGGCGGAAGCCCAGAAAATAATGGTAGCCACTGCTGCCAGCCAACTATCAGCGCTAATTGTGGTGTGACTTGGTGAGATCGAGAGTGTACGCATCAGTTTTTCCTCGTTGGCCCGATCCACATTGTAGCGGTCACTAACTATCACGAAAAATGAAAAGAAGCGATGATATACATCACAATTTTCGATGGAGCAGGTTATGCTTCCGATCATGCATATGCACGAGTTAGAAAGTTATGGGGATTTAGCATATTGTACTATACTAGCTACAAAGGCTCGAATTGTAACCAAAATATAATTTTACCGCTGACAAGACGTCAAACTACATCTGAAACTCTATGACTACGCAAGCGTACTTGTATTTTATTCCCATCTGGCTCTCATTCCTCATTTCATTGTGGTTGTCATTCTTTGCGTGGCAGCATCGCCGCGTCGCAGGGGCAACCGCGTTTGCTATCTATGCTTTTGCGCAGGCTTGTTGGACATTGGGGTACTTGTTTGAGCTAAACGCCGATACGCTTCAACAGAAGATACTCTGGGATGATGTTCAGTACTTCGGATTCCTGCTAGCACCCGGTGCATGGTTTGTCTTTTCACGAGAATATACAGGGCGGGACAATCCACGTTTCTTGTGGCCTGCCGTAGTAGCCGTTCCACTTATCTCAATGGGGTTCGTCGTAACCAACCAGTTTCATCAATTCATCAGTAGTAATGCAGTATTCATCCCGTCGGAGCCGTTTGGCACACTCATCTATGATTTAGAGTTTGGCTTTCTCGGCTTTTCGGTATATACATTTGGCCTCTCTGTCATTAGCTTCGTCTATCTGATGCAATATATTTCACATGCCAAACACCAGTTTAAAGCTCAAGCCAGTCTGGTACTGGTTGGTTCGATGGTTCCTAATCTGAGTATGCTGATAGGGTTTGCGGGCTTGGAATACGCCGGACAGCGCGATATTACCCCGCTGGGTTTTGCGGTTGGTAGTGCAATTGTGGCATGGGGCCTGTTCCGCTACGGCCTCTTCGATTTAGTGCCAGTCGCCCGTAACACGGCTGTCGAAAACATGGATGACATTGTACTGGTCATTGACCCGCACCTGCGTGTTATCGATGCTAACCGCGCTGCGAAGAAACTGTTGGCGGTGAACGTTGGTCAACATGTAGATGATGTCTTTGCTGAATGGAAACACATTCTAGCGCGATTTCGCGACGTAAATGAAGGAAGGGCCGACATCTCGCTGGGAACCAGTCACTTCGAGCTTCGGATAGCGCCTATCTATAACCAGCAGGAAATGCAGGGGCGCTTAATTGTCATCCACAACGTAACGGAGACTGTAAACGCCCGGCGCGAAGCCGAAATGATGTACCGTATTGGGCGCAAGATTAACGCCAGCACCACCTATAAAGATATATTGCAGGCACTGGTAGATGAACTTGGTCCACAGGATTACATCATCTCGCTGAATGTGTTCGAATATTATGATTTTGCGACTGCCACCTATATTACAACGGTAGCATCTGTGCCCGTCGGGGCGCGTGAAGCGCAAACTGTCAATGTTCAGGAAGAAATCCGGTTGATTCCCCAGAATGTTTTGGGCTGGTTGGTGGTAGAAGATATGAATGATACCACCCAGGCCGACGACGCCACGCAAGCGTTTTTTCTGGAGAAAAATGTACACGCCATTGCTGTCACCAGCATTGTTGTGAGTGGGCGGACTATTGGAACAATGTCGTTTTCCTGTGATCAGCCGCGCCGATTTAGCGAATACGAACGGCGAACGCTGCTTGCCGTTGCCGAGTTAGCCGCTGCCGCCTTAGATCGTACCCGCCTGTATAATGAACAGACCGCGCTGGTTGAGCAGCTTAAGACACTGGATAACGTAAAGAGCCAATTTCTAGCCAGCATGAGCCACGAACTGCGCACACCGCTCAATGCCGTATTGAACTTCACTGAATTGACGGCAAAAGGGTATCTGGGTCCGGTCAATGAAAGGCAGGAGGATGCGCTTGAAAAAGCGGTAGGCAGTGGGCGTCATTTATTATCATTAATCAACGATATTCTGGACATCTCCAAAATTGAAGCCGGTCAACTCAAGCTGTTAATTGACAAAGAGATCAATCTCAATCGGGAGCTGGATACCGTTATCGCCTCGGCGGAGAGCCTGCTGGGTGAGAAAGCGGATCGCATTAAGTTTAACAAAGATATTGATCCTGACCTGCCGTGTATTGTGGGTGACAAGCGCAGGATTCGCCAGATATTGCTTAATCTCCTAGCCAACGCCGTGAAGTTCACCGATGAAGGCAGTATCACGCTGAGTGCCAAGCACCGCCATGGCGAAATTCTATTTCTAATCAGTGATACAGGGCCGGGCATTCGAGAGGAAGATCGAGACCTCATCTTCGAACCATTCAAACAGACAGAAAAGGGGATAGTGCATGCCGGGGGGACCGGACTTGGATTGCCAATTACCCAGCGCCTTGTCGAAGCGCACGGCGGGCGATTGTGGGTGGAGAGTGAAGTGGGCGAAGGCAGCATCTTCTTTGTGTCCATTCCGGTGCAGTCCCAATTGTTGTCGGAACAGTTGACGGAATAGAGCGCCATTGATTTCGCGGGAGCCAGCGTGTGTTTGATGACTATTCATATGTATATGTAGAAGATGACCAGTTGAGTCGCGAAGTCACTCAGATGATTTTTGAAAACGCAATGGGTGTAGAGCGGCTGTGGATATTCGAGGACAGCGACAACTTTGTGCAGCGTGTTAAAGCTCTTCCCTCTGTGCCCGATATCTTTTTGCTGGACATTTATATGTCACCCTTATCGGGCTTTGAGATTCTGAAAATGATTCGCAGCGACGATGAACTGCGTCAGTCACTCGTAGTGGCACTGACGGCAAGCGTTATGAGTGATGAAGTGGAATTGATTAAATCCGCTGGCTTTGATGGCGCGATTGGTAAGCCGCTCAGTGTAACCACGTTTCCTGATCTTATTAGGCGCATTCTCAAAGGCGAAGAAATCTGGTACATCCCTGACGACACATAGCACCTTACCGGAAAAAATCATAAGAGTGTCGCAAAATGCAGTTGACATACTGCCCATAGTCAAAAATCTGCCGCAGGGCTGCGGCGTCCTGCGGATCATCCTGAAGTGACGATGTCAGGTGTTCAATATCGGGCATAAATGCCAGATAGGTACAGTTAATCAACTCTGCGTAAAACTGAGGGAATCTGAGCACTTCACCGAACACCAGATCAGGTTGGTGTGTAATCGAATCTCGATTGGTCTCCTCCAGCCACATTTCAATGAACTGTGTCATATCTCGGCTTCGTTCGTGGATGGTCTGGCAGCAGCGATTAATCTTTTCTACAATCGCCACCCTTTGTTCATCAGTAAACGCATGCAGCGACAACAGCATATCGGTGTAGCCGATCAGCGCGGTCATTGGCGAACGGCATTCTCGCATCACATGGAACAACATGACATCCGGCGTATGGTCAGGCGACAAGATGTTGTCTACATTCACACTATCCGGCCCCGCAAACCGGCAGACGTAATCGCCAATCCATCTCGAAAAAGTCATCAACTTTAGACATGAATGATGTAGTTGAACAAGATGGTCACATCGTTCTTCAGTATGCAATGATGGAATGAGAAGACTCTGTGACGCCATTTCCCCCGGCTTGAAGCCGAATCCGGAGATCGAGATCGTCTGGATGGCGCCCTCCGCGATCGACGTCGCCCCGGTGATCATGACCGGTGGATGCAGCTCGGTGATCACGTCGTAGAACAGGTCCACGATGGTCAGGAAGATCGAGACCCCTCCATCCTCGGTGACCAGAGTGCGACCGACGCGCGATCC
>JAKEEQ010000020.1 GCA_022616515.1 Chloroflexota bacterium
ACTAGCCAGATATGGGTCGGGCAGGGATTGTTTGCCGCGCCACTCATCGAAAACGCTGGCTTGATGGACACACTGGATGGTGCAATAGGGACTGCATCCTTTCTCGGTCTTGTACTCGCGCCGAATATCTTCGACGGTGTACTCGGTTATCGGAATGCCGGGATAACCTCGCTGCTGTGAACACCAGTGCACCAGCCCGTCTTCACAAATATACAGGTAGCGTGCGCCCGCCCGGCACTTCCACTCATTCGGTTTGCCCTCCACCAGATTTTTCTGAAACAGGGCATAATTCGCCTTATGCATCAGTGCGCCGGACATTTTCTCCATTTCACGATAGGCCGCATATTGGATGTCGCTCAACGGTTTGAGCATACCCGACCCATCGTGTAATACGGCAACAGAATGGGAAAATCCGTAGTGGCTGGCCCGCTCGGCCACAGCAATCGCATCAGGCGTCCGTTCATCACTTATGCCTAACACTGAATTGATATTGACTTTGAATTTGGCATGATCCGCCAGTAATTGCAGCTTCCGGTCGAGAATCTTCAGGCTTTTGTTGGAGACCTCATCCGGCTCAATGTTGTCAATGCTGATCTGGAGTTCTTGCAGCCCAGCCTCATTGAGTTCCTCGATGCGCTGTGGGGTTAACCAGTAGCCATTGGTGATGGTGGTTGCCACCATGCCGTGATGGCGGATTTCCTTAATAATTTCGGCCAGATGGGGATGCAGAAGGGGTTCACCGCCAGTACAGGTAACGACCAGCGTCTTGAGATTGGCAAGCGCCGCTATCCGTTCTTTCATGGCTGCCAGCGGGACAGGCGGGGACACTTTGTCATATTCGTTGCAATAGGCACAGCTCAAATTGCAGCGACGAGTAACAACGATCTGGGCAAGGACGGGGCTGTCGGTAGAGAGAAGCACATTGCGAACAAATCTGGAAAGCGTTGAGGCGAGTATCATGTGTTGGCCTCCTTGTCGAGGAGTAAAGTTTGCTGGGCAGGCTGGATGTGATCTTTACTGGAGCGCCGAATCATAAAAGTGATTTCCTAAATTATTATATTAACGTTAATTTTACCTTAGAACTTATTTTGCAGTTGAAATTACGAAAATTCCTTGTGACTATATTGTTTGAGCCATTGCTGGTCGTTTATGAACTCACCTTTTACTGTGAGTCTTAAGTGATCTCGAAATGGCTCATAACACAGTGATTACGGATTGATGCGATGCTGGAAAATAGGCGAAAATAAACCAAGAGCTGTCGAGACAACTAGAACGATTACCGCTGCCACTGTAGTTGGCACATCCACCTCGCTCAGGATAAGTGCATCTGGCAACGAAACTGCCCACGCAACATAGGCAATTGTACCAGCAGCCATTTCCCACAGAGGCCATTGTTTAGGACGAGTTGGCAACGGTCTGTTGTCACTCCGCACCTTTGCGGCGTAAACCAACCACACAATTATCGGTGTTGCTACCAGAAACGAGATAAAGATGCCCCAAACTGCCGATATGGATGGTGATTCCGGGTCAATAATCGCGGCGAAGACTGCAATGTACAAAGCCAATATTTCCGATGGGATGTAAGTAGTTATGGCAGCTAGTGCCGCAGTGACGTCATTCTGAACAGTAGGTGTTCCAGCCGCCGCATCGGCGATACCCTGAGGTTACGCGGTATATCATCCGGAGTATCTGAACGACGTGTTAAAGCGATGTTAGTCATTGAATTTATGCTCATTTGGTTTTCTCACTTCTAAATGCCTATATGTCATTCTTTGAAGCGGACAATTAACTATACAACTGAAATGCGCACTATTACTAAAGTGTATGGGGAAGACCACCACAGGTCAACTGAGGTGAGCGATACAGAAAGCGATACAAAAAGCGATACGATTATTTAGTTTCTGTGATCACGCTCATGATGTCTTCGAGGGTAATGGATGCGCCGCGCTCCTGTGCCAGCGACAGGCGCAGATTGGGCAGTTCGCCTTGAATCTCCAGCAGGTAGCGGGCGGCGTTATCGCGTACTTCCTGCCAGCTAGCCGGATGGTTTAATGCAAAGGTGAGCCATTTAAGTCCCTCATCCACCCGCCCGGTCAGGCTGAAAAGATAACCAATCTCGGCGATGGCTTCCATTAAATACGAGGCGAGGCGTGTTTTATGGGCGATTCGTGCCGCCTCACGGTAACACAGCCATGCTTCCTCGTAATTCTGACGCCGCACCGCCAGACGCCCCAGATCGGTCAGAGCGAAAACCACACCGCGTTGATCATCGAAGCTAGAAAATATCCGTAAACTCTTTTGAAGGTGCATGTCGCCATCTTGATAGTTCCCCAGCGCAACCTCGACTCTTCCCAGTGCGTGTTCCACATATCCACCCCACCATTCGCTCTTCATTGATTGTTGGGATTTCATGACTGCGATATAGGATTCCTCATAATCTCCCATTGAGTATGCGATCCGCGCCAGATTAAAATAACCCGTCATCGAATAATAATTGGCCTTATCAAGGGATTGTGCGAGGTTAATACCCATCTCAGCACTGGTTTTGGCTGCTTCATAACGCCCAAGTGCGTGGAGTAAAAATGATAAGATTAACTGAGCGTGGGTAAATTCTTGACCCTCAGCAATTCTGAGCGCACGAAAACAGTCCAGTGCCTCGGTGGTATGTCTCAGGGCCGGTTCAAGTTGGCCTGCGTTGAATTCACACCAACCCTGTAAGGAGCGCATCAGGGCGTACATCCGGCGTGTCTCCGGGTCTGCGCCTTGCAGGTGGGCCACCGCATAATCAAAAGCAGCGCTACCCTCAAATGTCTGTGAATAAAACCAGAATCCTTCCTACATCAGACGCAGGAATGGTAGGTGGTGGTTATCTATTGCCCAATACCAGGCTGCCCGCACATTTTCTATTTCGTGGCGGACAACTTCAAAAAATTCTTCAAGGCTTGTATCAATGGGATTAAAACTTTGCTGGGTAAACTCGGCATAGTAATGCGCGTGGGCGAAATGAGTCTCGAAACTTTCCTCGGCGTCAAGCTGGTGGGCCGCATACTGGCGCAGCATTTCATGCAAATGAAAGCGCCCTTGCTCATCACGTCGCAGCAGGGATTTGTTGCGCAGTTCGGCGAGGGTTGCGAGGGTAGCACCGGCAACGACCTCTGCTGCCTCCTGTCGAAAGCCGCCCCGGAAAACTGAGAGTTTGCGCAAGACCGATTGGGCCACAGGGGACAGCAGCGCCCATGAGTGGTCAAATACCTTTCGCAAACTGCGATGCCGTACGTCGATGTCGGGGGCGTCGCTGGTCAGAAAATCGAGGCTGGTTCGCATTTGTTCGGCGATTTCCTTGCAGGTGAGCAAATACAACCAGCTTGCCGCCAGTTCAATACCCAGCGGTTTGCCATCCAGCAGGCGGCAAATGTCCAGCACATAGGGCATATCTGAAGCTTCGATGTGATGGTTGAGCTGTGTGGCCCGCTGGATGAATAACTGCACAGCATCATCGCTCTGCTCCTCAAAGTGTAGGCCCTCTATTTCAAGTGTCCATTCTTGCTGCACATTCAGCCGTTCGCGGGAGGTCACCAGCAGTTTGAGATGAACGGTGTTATCCAGCATGGTTAACAGCAGTTCACGCGCGTCTATCAGATGCTCGAAATTATCCAGTACCAGCAGCAGCGCTTTGTCGTGCAGAAAACTCATGAGCTGGTTTTCGGGACTCTCACTGCCCATGAAATTGAATTGAAGGTATTGAGCGACGGTTGGCACAATATATTCTGGCGCGGATAAGCCATCTAAAGGGACAAAAAACACGCCGTCCATATACGGATTACCGTAAATGGTAGCCGCTTGCACGGCCAATCGGGTTTTGCCAATACCTCCCGCCCCCACCAGTGTTAACAGTCGGCAGGACGAATCGGCCAGATATGTACCCAGGTGGGCAAGTTCGTCGGTACGTCCGATAAAGGGAGAAGTGGGGCGGGGCAGATGGCGTGGTGATTCGTGGGTGGGCACACGCCGGGCTGCGGTTATGAATGCGGCGCGTTCGTATGGGGCAACGTCCAGCACATCGGCCAGCCGTTCTGCAATTTGCTTGGAAGGGCGGCGTTCATTGGCCTCAACTTTTCGCAGCAAGATCATTGAGCACCCTACTTGCTGCGCTACTTCTTTTTGGGTGAGATCAAGGACGTTACGACGCTGCTTCAGCCAGGTCCCAAAAGAGCCATTCACTGTGGTTCCCCCACCTGTTGGCATATCTTAACTGCATTAAGTACTTGAAAGTTGAAGTAATACCCTTGTAGGGAAATTTTACTACAGGTTATCAAGGCAGGCAATTAGTTGAACCATTAACGTGGACAGGTGCGATTTAATCCCTTACTCAAATAACGCGAACGTATCGTTAAACAACCTTTTATTGGGTAAAAAATAAAAAATCCCCCTACCAGTGCCGCAGGGGGATAAATTTTTCTTGCTTCGATCAGGTACTTATGACCGGCAGGGCGAAGATATTGGAGGCGGACAGAACCCAGGCCGCGCTTACCCAGCCCGTCGAATCGTCTTCGCGGACAATCATCAGCCATGTTCCCGCAGCGTTACGCCCGACCAGAGTCAGCGGTGTAAAGCGCGTGACAAAACCGAGCACCTCACCGGAGATGTCCGGTTCAGAACGGATGGTTAGGGCAAACGCGGTGACAAGACCGATCTGTTGATCGTCAGTTGGCAAATCCGGGGTTTCGTCATCGGGTATATCCGTTGTGACGACAGGCAGCGTTGTCAGATCAACATTGGGGTCCAGCCAGACAGCACCCATCCAACCCGTTATACCATCCGGCACGGTAACTTGCACCCAAGTGGCATCAGCGTTACGTCCGGTCAGGTGAACAATCGTGTTTTCTGGCTCCTGACCGAGAATCGTAAAGTTCAGACCCGGACCACTACGGACTCGCAATGAATGTGCAGTCACATAAGCGGCTGGCGTTGCAGGCAGCGGCGGTACATTCTCAGGAATGTCACGATCTGGCGCTTCAACTGTAACAACAGGCAGCGTTGTCAGATCAACGTTCGGGTCCAACCACGCAGCGCCCATCCAACCCGTTGTACCGTCTGGCACGGTAACTTGCGCCCAGGTGGCATCATCGTTACGACCAATCAGGTCCACAATAGTGTCACGCGATTCATGACCAAGAATCCTGAAGGTAAGGCCCGGACCACTACGCAGACGCAGCGAGAACGCCGTCACATAAGCAGCGGGCGTCGCAGGCAGCGGCGGAACACCCTCGCCATCCAGAATTTCCAGAGTGGCGCTGATAGATGCATTTCCGGTGCGTTCACGATAGTCTACCTGAAAGTAGTGTGAGCCTGCGGTCAGGTCAAAGGTCGCCGTGAGGGTATCGCCCGGTTGGGGATTGTTGATAGTGTCAATGAAGACATTGATGTAATCAACAGTAACTTTCACGCTGTCATCGGCGGTCACGCTGAAGCGGTAGGTTCCGGCATCAAGCATGGGGCGCGTGGCCCAGCGAGCGGTAAAGTAATCTGCCGGGATATTATCAAACGGGGCGTTGGTTCCCCAGTTATGATTGAGCGCACCTTCTTCGCGCACAACCATCGGCGGACCAATAAGATACTGGTTATCGAAATACTCGGCATGCCAGCTTAACGGGATAATCGTCTCGTCCGGGCTGGCCTCAACACTGGATACTGGCAGCATTGTCAGCACCAATGCAGCAATGAGCAGTAGTGCCAGGTGTTTCATATGTGGTTTCTCCTTCTCTTTCACACTTTCACCGTAGACATTGAGTGCAAAAATCGGATTAGATAAGTGTAAAAAATGCGTTAAATCGGCTTCGGAAAGCCATCATGTGGTGGAAATGATGCAGAAATGTCAGGAGGGTGTAAGGTTATGGTCGCGGATACGCCCCGAAATTCACCAATTCGATATCCAGCCGCTCAATGACCTCGCGGGTAGTAGGATGTGTCAGGGCATCCGTCTCACGCTGTTTGTTGACGCCGTTGTCGGTGGTCGGATCATCCATCAAACCCGGATGGCACATCAGTTCAACGGGACGGCCGCCGTTGGGCACATCCGTGATGTAATTGAGCAGATCGCCGAGGGTGTTGTTGGGGTTGAAGAAGCGCGTATCAAAATGGGCGGGCATATGCGCGGCGGGACTGCGGGCAACCACAGTTTCAATGCTGTCCAACAATATCATCACCGCCGATCCCGGTAATTGCGGCATGATCTGTTGTAGTCTGGCAAGGGCGGCGGGCTTGTCAATGTTTTGCAGTTGAGATTCGCGAATGGCAACGCCATATTCGGCGGCCAGCGTCAGCGTGGCTTCAATCGCCAGCGGGTGAAACAGGGCAACGTGATAGTGGGCATCAAGATGAGTGGGATTTTTGCCCGTCACTGCCACGAAGTGTTCAATTTGCGCGGCAATCTCCTGATACAGTTCGTCGCCATCAAAATTCAGGGATGGGACGGCTATCATATCAATCGGGTAGAAATAGCCGTTTTCATCCACCAGTGATGGCACCTGATCGGGCGGCGAGATGGGTTTACCATTGGTGAGATTGATGTGCACACCCAGCCCCAGAGTGGGTGCGGCTTGCAGAGCCTGTTCCAGACCCGGCGCAGCGTCCGGCAGGTTCATCATGGCTGTTGACGATGTGACGATTCCTGCATTGTGAGCGTGTATAATGGCGCGGTTCGTGTAGGGTGAAGCGCCGAAGTCATCCGCATTGACGATAAGATGGGGCATGATTGCGTCCTTCAAAATAACCGAAACTAAACTTAATCCAATTCTAACTTCGTGATATTATAGGTAATTGTAAAGAGGTGCTATGGGTAAAAGTCTCTGGGAAGAAATTAAAAGCGCACGCCAGACTGATCCAAACCAGTATGCCTATAAGGTCAGTGAAAGCCGCTGGTCCAGTTTTATATATGCACTGGCAGGCTTCGGCTATATGTTCAGGTGGCAGCGCAATGTTCGCCTTCTGACCCTGATTACACCCATTGTTTTTATGATGGGCCTGTGGCTGAGCATCAGCCTTGTGGAATGGGCTATCATTGTTGTAATGATTTGTGTGGTGTGGCTGGCCGAATTCTTGAATGCAGGTATCGAAGCCGCCATTGATCTGGCTGCGAATGGACAACATCATCCAATGGCAAAGATAGGGAAAGATGTTGCCGCCGCTGCGGTTTTACTGGCGAGTATTGGCTCGGCTTTGGTCGGGCTGCTGATCTTCCTGAAACCGCTGTTAGACAAGTTAGGAGTATAAGTAGGTGCATAGACCAAGAGTAGATGTTGAACCCACCGACGAGTTTAACCAGCAGTGTCTGGATGCGCTGACTCAGTGGCAGTCTGGCGATCTGTCATTTGAAGTCGCCGCCAATCGCTTGCGGACCCTCAAACGCGAGGTAGAGGACAAGCACATGGCAAATGAGGCACGCGCTGAAATGATACTGGGCATTATGCAGGGCTATCGTGCCAATTTTAATCTCGCTCTACAGCACTTCGAGCGGGCACGTGACCTGTTTACCAAGCTGAGCAACCAGCGCCGGGTAATGACCTGTGTGCTGAACATCGGCGAAACGTATCGCCAGATGGGCGACTTCAGTCGTGCCCAGCGTTTTCTGGGCGATGCCTATGATATGGCAGTTAAGCAGGAACATCTGCGAACACAAACCGTTGCGCTTTCCAACCGGGGACAGGCATTGGTCCAGATGGGGCGGTACGACGAGGCCCTCGATCTGCTCGAAAAAGCCTATATGCAGTATCCCGAATGGGGCGACATGAAAAACCCTGACACGGATCTGCTATCGGAAATACATCACGCGCTGGCCCGTATCTATCTCGAAAAAGGTATCGTAGAAGCGGCATGGCAGCAGGGTAAGGAAAGCTACCAGATGGCGCAAAAAAGCAATAAGCCAATGTCCGTTGGTTTTTCCAACCGTACTATGGCCGAGGTATTGACCGCGCTGGATGGTATCCCCGCCGAAGATGCCGAGCAATTCCCACTGGATATTGACTCGTACTTCCAGCAGGCACAGCATGCCTTCCGCGAAATCGGGCTGGAGGGCGAATTGGCCCGTACCATGTTTGCCCAGGCAAAAAGTTTGTCTACACGCGGGCGGCGGGTGCAGGCAGCCCGGCGTTTGCAGGAGGCTATCATCCTCTTCTCGAAACTGGGCATGGTGGATGATGCCACGAAGGCTGCCGAGCTTCAGACAGAAATATTCTGATGCGCTGGCAAGCTCTGCTGGGTGTACTGGTCTCTGGCTTGGCCCTGATTTTGCTGGCACTGCTTATTGATATTGATGCCTTAATTGAGACTTTACGTGGAGCGCGTCCCGGTTACTTGCTGGTGGGCGTGCTTTTTGTTTATCCGGCAGCGATGGCGGCGCGGGGCTATCGCTGGTGGCTGCTGCTCAATAAAGAACCGGGCTTCTGGCGAAGTTTTCATATTATCAATGTGGGCTATCTGGCTAACATGATCTTTCCGGCACGGTTGGGCGAAATTGCGCGGATCGGATTGGTCGCCAACGAATCCGATGCGGGCAAGGGTGTCTCGGCAGTGGCGGTTGAGCGGCTGGTCGATCTGCTGTTTGCGCTGGTGATTGTGGCGCTGGGGTTGGTGTTGCTGGGCGATAAGGCCGATTTGCCCGCCGAAGTGACCACCACGCTGGGGATTTTTGCGGGTATTACGGCACTGGGATTGGTGGTACTGTTTTTCACGCCGCCACTGCATCCCCTGATTATCCGGCTGGTCAGGCAGATCAGCGGGCGCTTCGTGCCGAATTTGCAGGTGACGCTGGTGTCGTTTGTGGAGCGGATACTGTATAACATGAAAAGCCTCGCCCATCCGCTGAAATTTGCCACTATTGCTAGCTGGACGACCATTACATGGGTCATTTATACCTCCTTTTATTACATCCTCTTTCTCGCCTTCGAGTCGAATGTGCCTGTCGGGGTAGGCATTTTAATCAACGGTTTCATTGCCCTGAGCATCGGTGCGCCATCGGTGCCAAGTGCAGCGGGGCCTTTTCATCTGGGCGCGGCATTGGCCCTGTCACTGTATGGTTATGCCGATGAACTGGCTGCCAGTTATGCGGTAGTGGCCCATGCGCTGGTTACCGGGCTGACGATTGCCGTCGGGGCGTGGTCATTAAACCGGCTGGGAACCAGTTTGAGCGGCCTGCGCCAGATGCTGCGGCGTCGCTCCGGCGAGTTGAACGCCTGACCGTTCACCGTTATAATCCGGCTGATTTATAATGTGAAATTAAGACATGGCCCCCTCTCTCGCTAGCGCGACCTCTCCCCCAAACTTGGGGGAGACCGGACTGGGACCTGTTACCATCAGACTCCAAACGCTGCAATGTGTTCCCTCCCCATGCATGGGGAGGGTTAGGGAGGGGTCAGATAGGTTCATATTCCGACATCTATTTCACATTAAGCGTACCCAACATTGGATAGCTGATGAAACGCACCGATTACTGGATAATCCTTCTCATCATTGCTCTGTGTGGTTTATTTTACTGGCGGTTGTTTACCTTCAACGACGCCGACGCGCTCTCCTTTACCGACATTGACTTCACCACCATCTTCACCCCCTGGACGTCTTACAGCGTCGAACGGTTTCATGATGGCGAACTGCCGCTGTGGAACCCATATATGTATGGCGGTACACCGTTCATGGCTGACCCACAGTCGGCGGTTTTTTATCCGATCCGCTGGCTGACAATCACCGCGCTGGCTCTTGACAGTGACATTACCAACGGTGATGTATTATTCGCGCTGCAAGGGGAAATGCTGTTACATGTTGTGGCGGGGGCGCTGTTTATGTATGCCTTTTTACGCCAGCGATTCCCCCCTTTGCCGAGTTTCATCGGGGCGCTCATCTGGACGTTTGCCGGGTTCATGACCAGCTATCCGCCCGCGCAGCTATCTATTCTGGAGTCGTCCATCTGGATTCCGCTGGTTCTGCTGGGCATTCACCGGATGCGGGGCGTGGGTGGGAACGTCAACTGGCGCTGGGTGATGGCAGGCGGCGTGTTCTTCGGCTTAGGCATTCTGGCGGGCCACCCGCAAATTTCAATGATGATAGCATACCTAGCCGCCGCCTATTTGATACGCTCTATGTGAAATTAAAAAGCAACGTCAGCATCCCATTGAAAAGACTGAACATCAATGCTAAAGCGTGTGTACAAGATGCGTTTGAGTAAATG
>JAKEEQ010000277.1 GCA_022616515.1 Chloroflexota bacterium
ATGCTCAGCACCATCACGCTGTCGGCGCGGGCACTGAGTTCGGTACGTTCGCGGTCAGCATCCACCCGCACCAGCAAGATGTTGATTTGCTCCGGCGGGTTGCTCACATAGAAGGCGAAACTGGCCCCACACAAACACACCACCGTCAGCACAAGCATCATCAGGCCAAAAAACCACTGCCCACAGCCAATACCCAGCAGTCGCCAATCTCGTTTTTTCATGAGATTGTGCTTATAGCCTTCAACGGTGATGGGATCGCTGGAATTCGGTCGCAGTTTCATCGTTTCGCTGGAATAAATCGCCTCTGTTTAGCATTTTCAGGACGTGCCGTTCCACGTCCCTACTTATCCGGTACAATTTTCGTAGGGACGCCCAACGGGGCGTCCTTCAACCGAGGGCGGAGCGGTGATTTCGCCTCGCCTGTAACCGGGGCATTATATCATGAGGCTGTGACAGGGCAATTGGCGATTTGGCTATGATTGGGCTGTTTTGCGGCGCGTGATAGAATAGGAGACAAATAACATCCCTGCGGATGTCAGGAGCAAACCATGTCCATTAGCCCCAAATTGCACACTGTTGAGGAGTTTGATGCCTACCTTGCTGCGCATCCTGACGGGCTGTTCGAACTCATCAACGGGGAGATTGTTGAGAAAGTGCCTACCGAAGAACACGCCCACATTGCGGGCATCATCGCCGGGGAGTTTCATCTGTATCTCAAGCAGCATCCCGACTTGAAGGCACGATTCGGGGTCGAGGCACGCTTCCGCCCTGAAGATGACGAGTTTAATGATCGGATGCCGGATGTATTTTTGCGTTTCACCGATGCGCCGCGTGTCACACACGGACCTGTTACCGGACTACCCGATGTAGCGGTCGAGATTAAATCGCCCGATGATACCTATCGAGGACTGCGCGAAAAAGCCGACTTTTATCTGGAAAATAACGTAAAAATGGTTTGGCTTGTTCTGCCTGAAAAGCAAATTGTGGAGGTTTACGAGGCTGGCAAAGACATTCAAATATTGCAGCCCGGTGATACTATTCAGGGCAGTGAGGTTTTGCCTGATTTCAGCCTTCTGGTAGATGAACTGTTCGCGGGTTAATCGGGGGAGAAAGCGTGCTAGAAGATTTAGACAGCGTGCAGTGGGATACGTTGTACCGTGGGTCACAAATTCCTCAGTTGCTTCACGCATTGGACCAAGCTACTGATAATGAGTCGTTTGTCAAGCATTATCGGAAGTTGATGGATACCATCAATCATCAGGGTGACATCTACGACTCTACGGCTCCTGTCGTGCCATTCATCATCCGGATGTTAACGCAATCAACAGACTCATTTCGTATCATCCATCATCTCATTATCCTTGCTGACTTGCTGCGTCATACGTCACACCATACCTACCACCAGCCTTCGTTTCCCGAATCAATTGTGCCGCAACGTTGGTCATTAAATGTGTACGATGCAGTAAAAGCGGGCATTGACCATTATCAAAAGCTCCTATCTCATGCGGACGAGGCCATTCGCGCAGGCAGCGTGTATGTGCTTTCATTTTTAGTTGACGAATACCAGCGTATTTTGCCTGCTCTACGCCAGACTATGGACAAGGCCAGTAATGTTTGGTTAAGCGCGGGAGCCATCTATGGGTATGCTAGAGTTGCGTGTTTCGAACTGGCAATGATGCGGGACTCTGTTACTGTTACTTCGCGCACAGGAGAACATTTGAAGATACTTGACAGATGGTCACAGGATACAGATGACGCTGCTGCCATTGCTGCCGCGCTGGGTTACATATCAGTTCTCGCTAGCAATTGGTCAAGTCGCAATGCAGAAACACCTGACCATATCGTAGGTCTTGTTCGCCGGGCCATCGCCGCTGATGAAAAGCCGACGGCACAACTGTCCGATAAATTGGCAAGTCACATCAGCTATGTTTATAACGAAATCACACCATTCAACGATGCGCTGTCGCCCGTCATTCGCTGGTGTCAACAGGCCGATGTACCACAAAGATGGGCTTCTCTACTGACTAACCTATTGCTGCCACCCGTTACCGCACATGAACTTGTCCGTGAGATGCTCGACGGATACTTGAGACGTTTGCCAGAACATCGAAAATGGCATCACTGGAACAATCATTCATCCATCCGTCAGTCTGATGATTCCATTATCTACACAATAAATGATTTCAATAAGCCATCCACCAGTTGGGAAAAACTCAACGACAATCAACGGATAGTGTTGGGAATCACGTGTAATTGTGACCCATTCTGGGAAATGCCCACAAACCTGCTGTCGTTCTATTACGGGCTTCCCGATGAGCGTGATTCTCTGCGTACTTTGACAACATGAACCCTCGTCCCTGCCATCCAGTAGTAAAACCAAAGCGTTTTGATCTGTCTATTTCATGCCGAATTGGTTATGCTTGTGGCAGTTTCTGTTAGCCTAGATCGAAATCAGGAATATACCCTCATGTCATTTGAAAAGAATCTTGAAAAATATGCCGGTGCGATTGTCAAAGTCGGCCTGAATGTTCAGCCCGGTCAACGGGTATTAATTGGCACGCCCATCCTCAACCGCCCCATCAGTTTTGAACATGCCCCGCTGGTGCGCCATGTGGCCCGAAAGTGCTACGAAGCCGGTGCGCGTATGGTCAGCGTGATGTGGGGTGACCCGGAGTTAGACCTCATCCGTCTGCGCCATGCCGACCCGGAGACCATCAGTGAATTTCAGCACGAATGGTTGATTAACGCCGCGATGCCCTTTGCCGAGCGCGGCGATGCAATACTGGTGATTTACGGAGCGGACCCAGACCTGTACGCCGATGAGGACCCTGATCTGGTATCCATCATGCAGGATGCGGCCCAGCGCTCGACCCGGGACCTGCGCCTGAACATTGTGCGCAACACGAACTGGTGCATCGTCGCTGCCCCCACCGAAGCCTGGGCTAAGAAACTTGGCCTGAGCATGGACAAGTTCTGGGATGTCATTTTCAGTATTTCCCGCGCTGATAGGGATGATCCCATCAAAGCATGGGATGATCAGGTGGAAATGCTGCAAAGTCACGCCACCTACATGACCCAGAAGGCTTATCAGGCCCTGCATTTTGTCGCACCGGGCACGGACCTGACGGTTGGCTTGCCGGATAATCACCTGTGGGCCAGCGCCCTCTCGCCCAAACCGGATGGCATCACCAACATGGTCAACCTGCCGACCGAGGAAATCTTCACCACGCCGCATAAGGATCGCGTGAACGGTACAGTGACAGCCTCCATGCCGCTGTCCTATGGTGGGACGGTCATCGCGGATTTCAGCCTGACCTTTGAAAATGGCAGGGCCGTATCCGCGAAGGCAGGTAAAGGCGACAAGGTACTCCAAAAACTGCTGGATTCGGATGAGGGATCGCGTTTCCTCGGCGAGGTTGCGCTTGTCCCGCACAGCTCACCGATTAGCCAATCTGGTGTGCTCTTCTATAAGACCCTGCTCGACGAAAATGCAGCCTGTCATATCGCGCTGGGCAGTGCCTATCGCAACGGGATTGACGGTGGCAGCGCGATGTCAGAGGAAGAATGGGCCTCCGCCGGTGGCAATACCAGCCTGATTCATGTTGACTTCATGATTGGCTCCGGCAAAATGGATGTATTCGGCGTCGATGCCAGCGGCAACGAGGAACCCGTCCTGAAGCAGGGTGAATGGGCCTTTACTGTTAGAGCGCGTCAATAATTGCCGCTGTCATTTCAGCGGTGCTGATATAGGGTCCGCCCTGCGCAATGTCGGCGGTGCGGGCCTTATTATCCAGCGCGGCAGTAACCGCTTTTTCAATGGCGACCGCTTCTTCATCCAGACCCAATGTATGGCGCAGCAGCATGGCGGCGCTCAAAATGGTGGCGATGGGGTTGGCAATGCCCTGCCCGGCGATGTCCGGGGCGGAACCATGCACCGGCTCATAGATACCATAACCCGACTCGTTCAATGACGCTGATGGCAGCATCCCCAGCGACCCGGCTAATACACTCGCCTCATCGCTCAAAATATCGCCAAACATATTGCCGGTCACGACCACATCCCATGCCGTCGGCTGGGTGATGATGCGCATGGCGAACGAATCGACGAGCTGGTGGTCCAACGTAACATCCGGGTAATCTTTCGCCACGATGTCAACGACTCGCCGCCATAATCGCGACGATGCCAGCACATTGGCCTTATCCACCGATGTCACCCGCTTATCCCGCTGTAAGGCGGCCTTAAAGGCAACTTCGGCGATCCGGGCCACTTCATATGGCGCATACTCCATCGTATCATATGCCTCTTCACGCCCCGACAGGTCAATCTCGCCTTCGACCTCATGGCGCACTCCGAAATAAATACCGCCTGTCAATTCCCGCACGAACAAAATATCCGTGCCGCGCACAATCTCTGGCTTAACCGGAATCTGATCGAGCAGGGCATCCCATGTCTTGACCGGGCGCAAATTGGCGAAGCAGCCGAACTCTTTGCGCAGGGCCAGCAATCCCTGTTCGGGACGCGGCGAACCGGGTGGTGTGCTGCCCGCCGGACCCCCAACAGCCCCCATCAGCACCGCAACTGCTTCTCCGCATACATCGCGAGTTTCTTCGGGAAATGGGCTGCCGGTGGCGTTAATGGCGGCAATGCCAAAAAGCGCTTCCTTGTAGGTGAATACATGATTGTATTTCGCGGCAATCGTATTGAGGACCTGAACAGCAGCATTGACAACTTCCGGGCCAACACCATCACCGGGCAATAACGCAATCGGAACTTCCATAGAAAAATCCCCCATCAACAGGTGGCAAGTAAAGCATTACCAGTTTACGGGGGATTGTGCCATTCTGACCAGTGTTTGTGCAAATTTCCAGACCGCTCCCTGCAAATAGTTGGTAGAGGGACAGTTTTTAGGGGACGCAGGCGGTATAGTTACAGGACGTGCAACGGAGCGTCCTATGCGTGTCAAGTTGAGTATAAGCTGGAAAGTACCCGAATGCGAATGAGGTAGGCCGTGGGTTGCCAAGCCAGCCGTCCTGCCCTCACCTGATTAATTGGTTGAACTCATAAATAAGTCGGAAAAGAAGAGGAAAAGAACGGCGGATGTCTTGTTATGGTCCTTGGCTTACCCGCGAGTCTCGTTTCTCTTCCAGCCGACTTATGCCGCCTGGCTCAACCTGATTGAACCCTGGTGGAAAACGTTGCGACGTTTGGCACTCAACGGCAATTCCTTCAGTTCCACCAGCGCCATGGCGCGAGGAACGGCCTATTGGAACGCTCATCACCATCCCTATGTCTGGCGCAAGCCCGCCTGATCTTTTTTCCGACTTATTTGCGAGTTGAACCACTAATGGGGAGAGGACCGAAGGACAGAGGGGAAAACTACCCCCGCCCATCTCGCAGCATCTGAGCGAAGGGGTCTGGCATGTCCGATGCTTCGATGGCGCGGGTTGCTTTCTCCACATCATACGGCACGCGGATGAATTCCACATTTAACGCGCCGTTCTCTGCCGACAGGACCACATAACAGGCATCCGGGTTGTTGTCTTTAGGTTTGCCGATGCTTCCGGCGTTGATAATCTGGCGTCCACTTGACAGGACACGGTGATAGGGCAGATGTGTATGCCCGCAGACCAGCACTTCCGCGTTGATGCCATCCATGATGCGTTCGAGACTGTCGTCGGGACGGTCTTCGTAGAGATATTCATTGATACGGCGCGGGCTGCCATGTACCAGCAGCACCTTAACATCGCCCACCTGCACCGGGATTTCTTTGCGGAGGGTGCGCAGGAACGCTTTGTTGTCATCGGTGGTATGGGCATTTGACCAGGCAATGGACTGCTCCCCAAGCCGACGGGCTTCCTCGGTTTTATAGGCGCATCCGCAGTCATCGCTGCTGCTGCCCACCCCCTGATCGTAATTGCCCATGATAGTGGGGATGCCACGCCCCCGAATCATCTGGATAACCTCGTTGGGAAACGTCCCATAACCGACCAGATCACCCAGACAGTACAGGTTATCATCCAGCCCACGTGCTTCGACATCGGCAAAAAACGCCTCAAGTGCCGGAGCATTGCCATGAATATCGCCAAATACCGTGATGCGGTTCAATTTTTACCCTCGTTTTGTGTTATTGCTTTGTCGCGACAATATACAAACATTGACATGACGTATTGTACTTCTACAGGTACTGCTGTTATTATATGCTACATTCACAAAATTGAATATAGGGACAGCATCATGAATTACCATCAAACGGCGACCCTCTTCAAAGCGCTCGCTCACCCCACACGGCTTCATATTCTCGATTTACTCCGGGGTGGCGAAATCTGTGTGTGTCATATTGAAAGAGCGATTGGTAAACGACAGGCATATATCTCACAACAATTGATGTGTTTGCGCGAAGCGAAGTTAGTAGACAGCCGCCGAGAAGGATTAATGGTGTACTACCGCATCGCGGATGGTCGCGTTGCCATGGTCCTGGATACGGTTCTGGGAGAACCAGTCGCCAGACGAAATGAAATTCTTGACGATTGCCCGTGTCCACGATGTGCCGTTGTGCCGGTTCAAGACATTACATAAGAAGTTCCAGACAAAATGTTAACCATCAAAGTTCTGGGGTCGGGTTGCCCCAACTGCCAGCGGTTAGAACGCGAAACACGCGCCGCGTTAGATGCTTTGAGCATCGACTATGAACTGATTAAAGTGACAGATTATGCCGATATTGTTGCCTACAACATATTGCAAACCCCGGCACTGGTAATTAACGAGCGGGTGGTTTCAGCGGGCAAAATCCCGAAGCGCAGCGATATTGTCACCTGGGCAACACTACCCGAATAAGACATCAGAAAGCTCTGACTATTCAGGGCTTTTATTCGGAAACATTATATTCAAAAAGTTGAATATGGAGAATTGCACGAGCTATGGCGATAAAGACGCTGCATCTGACACATGAAAGACGCTACTTTGGACTGGCAGCCATCGCGGCTGTGCTCTGGATGGTGGCTTACCAGAACCTGCGTCCCTTCGCGGATTTTGTGACCTACAATCTGCTTGGCTTGAACAAAGCCAGTCATCTGGGGACATCGCTGAACTTTTTTGTCTATGATGTGCCCAAACTACTACTGCTGCTCGCCGGAATGATCTTTCTGATTACACTGGTTCAAACCTTCATGAATCCGCAGAAGGTGCGGGCAATGGTTGAAAAGCGCGGCGAAGGTGTGGGCAATGTGATGGCGTCATTTTTTGGCGCGATCACTCCGTTTTGCTCCTGTTCATCCGTGCCGTTGTTTATCGGGTTTGTACAGGCGGGGATTCCGTTGGGTATTACCTTTTCATTCCTCATCACCTCACCCCTGATGAACGAGGTCGCCTTTGTCCTGCTGCTTGGTTTGTTTGGCTGGAAGGTGGCTTTGCTGTATGTGGCGTCGGGTGTGTCGATAGGTATTGTCTCTGGCATCATTTTAGGGCGGTTG
>JAKEEQ010000278.1 GCA_022616515.1 Chloroflexota bacterium
CAGCGACCACCGTTGTAGTCCGGGTTGCCCGGCGCAGCCTCGGCTACGGGGAGCTGATCCTCAGGATTGTTGCTGTTCACAATCACGAACAGCTTATCATAGGATTGCAGGTTGTATGCATTGGGTGCGGGTAGAGTCGCAGTGGCTTTGGTTCCCCACAACTCGCCGTCGCCCCAAATGGCCGGGCTGAAATTCGGCTTCTGTGCATCGACAGAGGCCGGAACCGCCCATGAAACCAGCATCAAAACGAACGATACCAACAAGATTTTACGGAACATGAGTGTCCCTCCTTCTTTGTTGTTTTCGATACATTTTTCACGGTACGTGTCCGACATTTCAAAACCCTTATCGGGAAATTAGATTCTGATGAGTATCGCCTGAGCTAAACGCGATCTGCTTCAAGGTAGGCAGCCGTTGGCGAGTCTGGATTACCCGCCATTTCGTCAGGTGTCCCTGTGCCAATCAGATAACCACCCGCATCGCCGCCCTCGGGTCCCAATTCAATCACCCAATCCGCCGCCCGAATCATTTCGATGTTGTGCTCGATAACCAGAACTGTGTTGCCGCTATCCACCAATCGCTGCAAAACCACCAGCAAGCGGGTAACGTCGTCGGGATGCTGGCCCGTCGTCGGTTCATCGAGCAAATACAGCGTATGTCCGGTTGATCTTTTGCCGAGTTCCTTCGCCAGCTTGATGCGCTGCGCTTCACCGCCAGACAACATCGTGGCAGGCTGCCCCAGCTTCAAATAGCCCAACCCGACGTCAACCATCAATTCGAGTTTCCGCGCCACCGTCGGGATGTCCTCAAACAATACCAGTGCTTCTTCGATGCTCATGTCGAGAACCCCGGCAATATCAAAGTCGCGATACTTGATCGCCAGTACCTCCTCCTTGAAGCGCCGTCCCCGGCACACGGGACAGCGCACCTCAACCTCTGGCAGAAAATGCATATTAACCGTCAATACCCCCGCACCCTCACAGCGGTCACAGCGACCACCCGGCACATTAAATGAGAAATGGCGCGGGTCCAGATGTCGGGCTTCCGGCTGGCTGGCGAAGGTCTGGCGGATTGGCGTGAAGATGTCGGTGTAAGTGGCGGCGTTGGAGCGCGGCGTGCGACCAATGGCGGTCTGGTCAATGCTCACCACGTTGTCGAGATGCTCCCAGCCACTAATCGCATCATGATCTGCCGGGATGTCATTCGACTGGTGATAACGGTGATCCGCTGCCCGCCCTAATGTATCCAGAATGAGCGATGATTTGCCTGAACCAGATACACCGATCACTGCAATCAACATCCCCAGCGGCAGTTCGACCGTCAGGTTTTTGAGATTGTGGGCACGAGCACCATGAATGGTGAGCATATGCCCATTCCCCTGACGCCGCGTCGCCGGGACGGGTACGCTCTTTGCGCCGGACAGATATTGTCCCGTAATCGATTCCGCAACGAGTGCCACCTCATTTGGTGTTCCAGCCGCCACAACCTCACCGCCATGCTGACCTGCTCCCGGCCCCATATCAATTAACACATCAGCGGCTCGCATAATGTCCAGATCATGTTCAATCACCAGCACCGTATTTCCCAGATCACGCAGCCCGCGCAAAATCTGGATTAGCCGCTCATTATCGCGGGGGTGCAGCCCGATGGTCGGTTCATCGAGCACGTAGAGGATACCCGTTAAACTCGAACCGAGCAGCGCTGCCAATCGTAAACGCATCGCCTCACCCCCCGACACGGACGGCGTGGCCCGGTCCAGTGTCAGATAACCAATCCCCACGTCTATGAGACGCCGAATGCGCTCCTGCAAATCAAATACCACCGGCTCCGCAATCATCCACGCTTCGTCCGAAATCTGGTCTTGCAGTGAATCAATCCATTTCAGCAGGTTGGTCAACGGCATCTCAGCTACGTCAATAATCGTATCGCCGTTGATGGTGACGGCACGACTTTCGGGACGCAGACGCTCTCCATCACAATCCGGGCAGGTTTGCTCCACCAGCAGTTTGCCGAGTTTGGCACGATGGGCTGGATTGTTCGTTTCCTCATAGCGCCGCATCAGGTTGGGGATGATGCCCTCAAAGCGCCCTTTGGATACTGTCCCCGGTGGTTCAATATCTGGAAAGTGGCGGCGGAAACGGTCACCGAGCGCCCCATGCAGCAGCAAATCCATCTGTGCCTCGCCCAACTCGCCCAACGGCAGGTTGACGTCGAAGTCGTAGCCGTAATGCTTCCCGGCAGCTTGAAGCACCTCAGCGTACCGTTTGGTTTCAACATCAACCCAGCCCACGACTCCGCCATCCTGCAAACTCTTTTCCGGGTCAAGGAGCAAATCCAGATTGGCGGTATGGATAAGCCCCAGTCCGGTGCAGGTCGGGCAGGCTCCCTGCGGTTTATTAAATGAAAAGTGCCCCATCGTGAGATTAGGGACGGGTGCGCCGCAGTGTGGGCAGGGATAGGTAACATCCTCTTTCAGCGCATCATCCGACTCCGAGCCGACGTCATAAACGGGCGGAATATCCTTGCCGCAGGCCAGGCAGACCCGGTGACCAATCCGGGCAAATAACAGGCGCAGGTAGGTAAACACTTCGGTGGCTGTGCCCACGGTCGAGCGTGGGCTGCGATTGGTCATGTGCTGGTCGATGCTGATCGACGGCGACAATCCGCTGATGCTGTCCACGTCCGGTTTGCTGAGCGCGTAGGTGACCATGCCAATCGATTCGAATAGCTGGCGCAGAGATTCTTTGTGCAGCGTCTCAAACGCCAGCGTCGATTTGCCGGAGCCAGACAGCCCGGTCAGGATGACAAACTTGTTCTTCGGAATGCTGAGATTAACGTGCTTGAGGTTATGGAGGTGTGCCCCTCTAATCATGATTTCGTCGTGCATGGTTATCTCCATTCGATTCAAACTACACTTTCAGTATAATGGCCTAGTGTTCCTTATGGAGACTTTTATGTCACAGTATTTGAAGACATCCGATATTGCCAGAGAAGTCGGGGTGCATGTCAATACGGTGCGCCTCTATGAAGAGCGCGGATTTCTGCCACCCGTGCCGCGCAGTGCCAGCGGCTATCGTCTATTCACACAGTGTCACCTTGAACAGATGCGGCTGGCCTGGATGGCACTGAAGTGGCCTTATCCCGGCGGCGTGGAGGTCGTGCTTGAGCTGGTCAAGTGCGCAGCGGATGGCGACATGGGCATGGCGATGGAACTGGCCTACGAATATCTCGCCAATGTCCGTATGGAGCGTACCCGTGCTGAAGCGGCGGTCGAATTTCTGGAACGATGGGCACGCGGTCAGGTGCTGGATACGACCAAACGCACGCTGAGCATCGGGCAGGCTGCCGACCATCTCGGCGTCACCATCGACCAGCTACGAAATTGGGACCGCAACGGCCTGCTGGATGTTCCACGTGATCCCGAAACGGGCTACCGCCAGTACAGTGCCTCCGAAATCGGGCGTCTGCGCGTGATACGAATGCTGCGCCAGTCGGGGTACAGTATGATGGCAATCCTGCGGATGATGCGCCAATTTGACGCCGGGGAAATTGAACAGTTACGTGAAGCGCTCGATACGCCCGGTGAGAACGAAGATATTGCCACCATTGCTGACCGTTGGTTGACGACATTAGCCAAGCAGGAAGACCGTGCTCAGGCCATTATTCAGCAAATCGCGCTGATGATTGACGCCGCACTTTAAACCCTCCACTGGTAGACCAGACTTATATTCAGACATATGGTGCGCAAAACGTGAATTGTAGCGTAGAACATGATCATTTTCTCCCCACCCTTCCCCTCTGTCCTTCGGACATCTCCCCATAAATGGCTAATCATTACCCACATCTTCAGAGGGGAGAAACAGCGACCAGGTGGCAACGATGTCATGGCGGCGTTGCCAGTCGCGCCACAGGGTTTTGACGCCGGGATCATCATCGGATTTGCGACCCATAAACCCGCCCAGCTTGGCAATGGCCCGCACGGCTTGTTGGAGGGTGGGCGGTGAAGCAGCAGGGGTTGAGGTGTTGGCTTCAAATGCAGTCAACGCCTGCCATTCCGTCTGAGTTAAGGCGACAGTGCAAGAGGCAGTCGGTGTTTGACGGGCCTGGTAAGTCAGCCACAGCAAGCACCAGGCCACCTGTGAACACACCGCCAATAAACGGTGTAAGGCATCACGCTGCGCCGTTGGTCGTCCTCAAAGTGGCCGCCCCCGCTTTTGAGGAGGTAGTGCAAGCGTTCAACCACCAGCGGTAGGTGTACCAGCGTACGATCCGGTAAGCATCCGCCACAGAGACCACCGCCAGCGTGGTCAGCAAAATCCAGTGCAGGGGCGGGTGGCTCAACTTCGCGCACCTCAACCATCTGCACCGTAAGTGGGGTTAAGGGCATGGCCTGCGCCGCGCGTTCGCGTTGTGGGGTACCAGAGTGACGGTGCTGTAGCGTAATTCAACCTGTGCCTCTCGCTCCGCCTGATTGATCTGGCGCTGCACACTCAGGGAGTAGGTCGCCACTGGTGACAGCTCACCCAGATGATCGCGCAACAGCGGGGCATCTTCCCGCCGGCGGTTGCGTGCACTGCGCACAATGAAATCCAGGTGCTGGTTATGCGCATACTGAAACAATTCATACACATCTGCTTCGCGGTCACACACGGTGACAATCTGTTGATCGGTGGGCGGCAGGTCGGTGACGCCGGTCAACCACTTGTAACTTTCTTTGGCCGCGATCGGCTGGCCTTTGTGCGCCGTTTTGTCCAGCTGTTGGTTCTGCTGTCGCGACCACACCTGTTGCTGCACCAGCCCCAAGAGCACGCCCGCTTCACTCACCGCCAGCGTCGTGTGCGCCAAAAAACCTGGCGTTCGCTTATCGTCCAGCACGACCTGGCCCGCCGCACTTGCATTCGTTCATATGTCGCAGCTTGTGCCGTTTGCATGATCCCTGCATGGCTCACCCACTTGCTATTCATAAACCGATACCCCGCTTTCAGCTCTGTCCAATTCGTCAGCGCCCGGGCTAACTTGACCACCGGCATCGCGCTCAGTTGCTCGGTCAATTGTCCTAACCGCTGGTCCAGCCGTACATCCCCAACCACTGACCCCATCGTCATCGCGTTTCTCCCTTTGCTTTTTCCCCATCCTACCATTCCTTTGACTTGTGGGTAATGTTTAGATTTATGGGAGATGTCGCGCCAGCGACAGAGGGGTATGGCTGCTATTCCCCTTCGACAGAGATTAATCAATTCACTTTTTGCGTTTAAAGCAATCATGCGATTAATGTCTCCGGGTCCACTCAATTGAGGCATAAACGCTATCGCGCAGTTCTTCAGCACGATTTAACTCGGCACCGGTCAATTCTCCCTCAAGCATGGGTA
>JAKEEQ010000279.1 GCA_022616515.1 Chloroflexota bacterium
TAAAACGCCGCTTGAGTTTGAACTTGAGGCTTGGGCTAATCCCCAAAACCCTCTCTTATTGGTGTGGTGATTTTTGTCCAATTTTTCCACCGCACTACATAACTCCGGGGTTCATTATATCGTTGAGACGAAAGGGCGTGAAGACGTTGAGGTTGCAAGTAAAGATAGGTCAGCAACGATGTGGGCAGCAAGGGCGACGGAACTTACAGGTAAAGAGTGGCGATATGTGAAAGTGTTGCAGACTAACTTCAATTCGTTGCAACCCACCACGTTTGAAGACTGTGCACACTTTGGCACATTACAACCAAGTCTGTTTGATGACGATATGTACGGTTAGGTGCTGACCGTCCCGCCTGCTATACTTGAAGGCGCACCCAAAGAAGCACCAGCGGACAAGATCAGGTGTAGGCCAGCGTGCCATCATCCGTCAAGTAGAAAAGCCCGCTCTCGCGAACAGGCTCATGTTAGCGCGGCAAAGACCAGCGGGGTGATGATGGCTTCAACCAACCCACCGATAATCGCAACTGGCAAAATGATGCCAACCATTAGCTTCAGGCCATCGCCAATCGCCCGCAGCCAGACTTCTCCGATGGTTTCATCCTCAAGAGTCGCAGCAATAATTGACCCGGCACGCAGGGCAATGGCCCCGCCCATGACGAGCGCAATCAGGTCAAATAATCCCTGCGGAAGCATGGCGGCCAGCATTGGGATAAGATCAACGTCTTCACGCAGCGCAAAGCCGGTAATCATCCCCAACGCCAGCATCGGAACGGTGGTTCCCACAATGCCCATCACACCAAATGTCACAGAACCCACAATTAACATAAAAAGGGTAACACGAAGGCTCGTTATCACAGAAACTAGTGGATCAGTTTGAACAAACTTTTCCCAGAAGTCAGGCCAGTCTTGCTCGAATGTCTCGCTGTTTACCACAGCATCGACGTTTGCCTGTGATATTTCCACCAGATACACGAAGGCGAATCCAGCAACGTAAGCGATCAGCATTGCCAGCAGAATGACCCTGAGCTGGACGCGGTAACGTGGCAAGGCGGGTAGAACTGACCGGCGATACCATTTCCTGACAGTAAATTTCTCACCGTTTAGTCCTACAAATTGATCTTTAACCGTGCGCAGTATCCAGCCAAGATTAAGATTGTCAATTGACCGCCCCAGCATTTCCTCGCGGTTGAAAAGTCGTACACCGATCCGCACCAGCAAAATCGTCACGATAACCATTGCCAGAGCCATATACCATAGCGCTGCTCGGAAACGATAATTGATGATAAGGCCCGCTTCAACGATAGTAACCAGCGACATCGGTATCAGAACCAGACTGGCGAGTAGATTGGAGGCGCGGGTGGAGGTAGTCTGGCTGGAGATAATGACCGCCCCTGTGACCATCACAACAGCCTGCACCGTCGTCAGTACCACAATCTGCAACAGTACAATCGGATCAATATCCCAGCGTCCGGTGGAGATCACCAGACTGGTCAGATACACCGTCATTCCAACATAGGACGCGGCCAGGGGTGGCAGGGTCGATGCTACTACCTTGCCGATATACAGTTCGAGATTCGTCAGCGGCGTTGCCAGCAGCGGCTCCAGACTGCGTCGTTCCTTTTCGCCAACGAAACTATCCAGCGCCACTACCAGCGAAATACTGATCGGGAAAAAGCCCACAATCATCGGCATCAGCGGAATGAAGGCTTTGAAAATACGATCAGTATCTGTTGACTCTTCAAATAGACCGATAAACAGTCCCGTACCAATGTTGGCAAGGAAGGGAAACACCAGCGTAAAGATAAAAATTGGGGCGATGATTCGCCAATCGCGAAAACTGTCCTGCAACTCCCGCCGGGCAATCACCCACGCATTTTGCAGCGTTTCCATTGTCGAGGCGCGATCCCCCACCTGATTGAGTAATTGTTCACGGTCAATGCCTGCTTCGCGTGTTAGGGCTTGATTACTCATTTCTCATCCTCCTCGACAATGCCCAGATAGACATCTTCCAGTGTCCGGGAAATTTTGCTGACCGTCACGACATCGACACCGGCCCCCACCATCTCCTTGACCACACGGGGATTATCTTTGTCGGGATCGGTGCTTTCATACTGCACACAGTAATCTTCAACGCGCAGGGGTTTTACAAACTTGCTGATACTTTCCACGGTGCCATTCAGGGGCGTGGCGGTCCGAATTTCAAATTGCGGATTACCCACCACTCGCCGGGCGAGGTTTTCCTGTGTGCCTTTGGCGATAACGCGCCCGTGCCGGATGATGGCAATTTCATCGGCCAGACTTTCCGCCTCAGCCAGATTGTGGGTGGTCAGAACAATGGTCCGCTGGTCACGTTTCAGGTCACGAATCGCATCGCGCACCAGCCGAGCGCTTTGCGGGTCCATCGCGCTGGTTGGCTCATCCAGCAGTAGCACTGGCGGGTCATGCAGCAGGGCACGCACCAGCGCAATCTTCTGCTTCATACCTTTGGAATAAGTGGCGATGCGGCCCTCCATTGCATCCCCCAGCCCAAAGCGTTCCATCAACATGCGGGAACGGCGCTGACGAACCTCTTCAGGGATGCGGTAAATGCGCCCGAAGAAATCCAGATATTCCAGCCCATTCATCCGCTCGTAAAGGCCATGCTGCTCGGTCAATACGCCGACGCTGGCTCTAACTTGCGGTGCTTCCTTGACGACATCAAAGCCAGCAACGATGGCACTGCCCGTTGTCGGCTTGAGGATGGAGGTCAACATGCGGATGGTGGTGGTTTTCCCGGCCCCGTTCGGACCCAGCAGGGCCAGCAGTGTACCGGGAGGTACAGTCAGGCTCACATCCTGCACGGCAACAAAATCGCCAAAGTGCTTGGTGAGGCCATGTGTCTCAATCATATGTCATTCGCTCTCTGCTTTTTCGCTATATGTATTATGCTACGGTATTCGACGCGGCGTCATCATAAATATTTTATGAAATCTATGGGAAAATTGTGGAGAAAGGCGATAACAAATGTAAAAACTGTCGGTGGCGGACGGGATATATCCCGTCCCTACGGGAGTCGCGTATTGAACCGTTTCGTAGGGACAGCATACATGCTGTCCGCTAAAATTTAATCGTCCAGCAGTCAAGATCTCACCACTACCCCAAACTGCCATTGAGTTAATGTCTCCGGGTCCACTCAATTGAGGCATAAACGCTATCGCGCAGTTCTTCAGCACGATTTAACTCGGCACCGGTCAATTCTCCCTCAAGCATGGGTA
>JAKEEQ010000280.1 GCA_022616515.1 Chloroflexota bacterium
GCCGTCGGAAGCCATTGTTCGGGTGTAAAAACCTGCTCAATGAGAGGCACTGCCACCCCATTTGCCAGCACCGCACTCAACGCCATAACTGCCACCAGATTGGGGCGCGGGCGGAAGACGGCTCGTTCTTTCCGGGCGGAAAACCATAAGAACGCCAGCACCGGCAGCACCGCGATAAATAGTTGCAGTGAACGATTATACGTATCCGTCAACACCTCAAATTCGGTGAGTAAAATAACCAGTGTCACTCCCAGCGCGAAAAGCCCCATTTCGCTTATTAAAGGCCGCCAGACGCGCCGGTATGGATATACCTTTTCGGGATCTTCCTCCGGCGACAGCAATTGATAGTCAAGCACGAACCGACTCCTCTCTGTAGCTCGTCATTATGCCATCACTCTGCATGTACAAGCTCATAGGGCAGGTCAGTCACCGCATAATCGGACGGTATATCAGGCATTGCAATTCGGATAGACATTGGCGTCGCGCTGGTTGAATCGGTCGGCAGCCAGGGATGTCCCACCGGGACTACAATAAACAGGCCATGCTCATCCCCAATCGCTGCGAACATATCACTGCCCCTGCCATCGTAAACCGGCAGCTTGAGCGTTTCTTCAAGTTCAGTTGCGGTACGCAGTACGTCCTCCGCAGGCAGCCCTACTTCGCTCACTTCCAGGATATTATCGCTGGTAAAGGGTACCTCACTGGCATTATCAAGATTGTGACGCGCGATGAACTCCAGAATATTGTTATCGCCATCCTTGAAATAAATCGAATGAGCATTCCATGCTGGAAATTCAAATACAGTTTTTGTTGGGTTGCTGTCACTCGCCAGTACAGGCGTTCGCAACTCTATCCATGTGCCAGCGGCGGGCAGTTGATTCTCCGGCACGTTAAACGCAATATGATAGACGTTGCGCGGTTTCTCCGGCGCATATAAAAACGTTAATCTGGTCAAGCCAGCTTGAGCTGTTAATTGGTCAGCATTATCAACCAGTAGAGGCAATTCCAGTTCATCGGCATAAAAAGATTTCTGGGCAGCCAGATTGCGGGTGGCTAATGTAACTTCACGAAACTGCATTCAACTATTCTCCATCTATCGTCTTGGGCGGGCAGCCACACCCCATGCATTTGCCATCAGCGAGAGTGTTTCACTTCCGTCGGGCGTGATACGGAACAGGATTGAATTCGGTACATATTCGGTCGTTAAACGCTGGTCCGTAACACTGATGTCCTGTGGCAAACGTCCACTATTCAGGTCGTTAACAAGACGGGTGTTGCGCTCTACTACGACCACAAAAATATAGTCATACGTGACGGCTATTGATGAGACGCCGTAGTAATCGCCAAGTTCCGCCAGTTGATCCAACCGCCCTGTTGCCAGATCAAGTCGCCAGACCAGAATGTTTGCACTCTGGGCGTCGATGGGGGTTGTGACAATCGGGCTGACTTCTATCGGTTCGTTGGCGGGAGCACGACTGGTAAAATACACGGCGGAGTCATCCAAAGACCACACAACCCGTTCGATAAAGCCGACGTTGGCGGTGTAATCGCGAGTCCCTGCCGTAATAAGGTCGTGGATACGAATCGTGCCTTCTGTTGTAGGACCCGCCAGCCGGGAATAGGTACTGTTCAGTGTCGCCGGGCCGGGAATAAATATCGGGTCATAAACACGTTTATCGCCCGAAGCCAGATCAATCGCATTTAAGCCAGCATCCGGGAAGCAGCACGTATAAAACATGGTTGACCCGAACGTTGGAAAAATTCGCGGGCGTCCACTGCCCAGCAATCCACCATCACGTGCATAAGTTAACGCGGCCCCATAGAGGATCGAATCGGCTGGTCCAACAGCATATTCGCCAATATAAGCTACTAGACGTCCCGTACCACTGGCCGACACATTTGTATTGAGTTCACGCAGCGGAAAAGTAATATGCTGAGCAGTTTCCGCTTCTGCGGGGGCAGCAGTATCCATGTAGTACACAATCTCACCGCTGCGGTCATAAAGCATCGTTATGCCGAAATTTCCCGGCAGGCGCACCGCCGGGCTGCCGCTGGCGTTGGTTTGAAATAGGCCATCCCCCCGTGCAATAAACAGCCGTTCACCATCCGCCGACCAGAACAGATTGGCAGATTGCAGATTGTCAAAGGTTGGACCGGGAGCCGCAATTGGTGTCCCTCTCTGGTCCGCCAGCCGCACCGTATTGTCCTGAACGTAGGCCAGATACACGTCATCTTCAATTGACTGTGCCTTCACCGGCCCCAAATTTGCTACAATGGCAATGCATATCAAGAAGAATATTAATTTATGTCGCATAAATCTCTCCTCTGTGCCCGCAACATTGTACCGATGTTTTGGCGAGAATTTGAGAGGAATTTGATAGCTTTTGACAGTCAAGCTGTGTAATGATATGACCAGCACGCAAAGGACAATTCATGCCGCATCGCCATCAACGTAGTTCTCGTATACCCGGCTTTTATAAACGCTCTCTGGCAGAACGGGCTGCCGCCACTGCTCGCTGGGCAGAACTTGACGCCGTAGAACGAGCGGCGATGCTGGGCGTGGCAGGACTTTCGCCCGATCTGGCCGACAAGATGATCGAAAATGTCGTTGGTGTATTTGGACTGCCGCTCGGCATTGCCACCAACTTCCGCATCAATGACTTTGACTATCTTATTCCGATGGTCATTGAGGAACCAAGTGTGGTCGCGGCGGCCTCCAATGCAGCGCGGTTGGTTCGTGAAGGTGGTGGTTTTCGGACCTACAGCACCGAACCCTTGATGATCGGTCAGATTCAGGTGCTGGATGTGCCGGATGTTCATCAAGCAGCCAGTGCGGTGCTTGCCGAAAAACAGGCCCTTATTGACCATGTGAATGATCCGTCATTAACCATCATTAAAATCGGCGGTGGCCCCCGTGATATCGAGGTGCGTGTCTTTGAACAAACGTCGGTGGGTCCAATGCTGGTGGTGCATCTGGTTTATGATGTGCGTGATGCAATGGGAGCCAATGTCATCAACACGGCCTGTGAAGAGCTGGCTCCGTTGATTGAGCAGCTTACTGGCGGGCGTGTCAATCTGCGCATTCTGAGTAATTTCTCGGATCAACGGCTGGCTGGGGCAACCTGTCTGGTCCCGGCGAACGCCCTCGGTACGGAGGAGTTATCTGGGGATGTGGTGGTGCAGTCGATTGTCGAAGCGGCGGTATTTGCCGAAGTTGACCCGTATCGTGCCGTTACCCACAATAAGGGCGTGATGAACGGCATTGATGCGGTTTTGATTGCCACTGGCAATGATTGGCGGGCCGTTGAGGCAGGCGCACATGCTTATACTTCCGCCACCGGCATTTATACCTCCATGACACGCTGGTGGGCGGATGAAGACGGCAATCTGCGCGGACGGCTGACACTACCGCTGGCCGCAGGAATAGTCGGCGGGGCGACTCACGTACACCCGGCAGCCCGCATCGCCTTGAAGATTCTCGGCGTCGAGACGGCACAGGAATTGTCAGAAGTGATTGTTGCGGTTGGGCTTGCACAAAATCTTGCGGCGATCAAGGCACTGGCAACCGAAGGTATTCAGGCCGGGCACATGAGTCTGCACGCCCGCCAATTGGCTATAGCTGCCGGGGCATCCGGTGATCTGATTCAGCGCATTGCCGATACGATGATTGAAGAAGGCAATATACGGTTGGAACGCGCCAAAACACTTGTGCAGGAACTTTCAAATTAACCATTGGAGTGAAATAACATGAGCTTTCCCGGTTCCGACAAAATTCTTCGACCACAAAATCCAGTAGGCATTGCAGGTTATGGCGCATATGTGCCGCGCTTTCGCCTACCTGCCTCAGAAGTGTCACGGGTATGGACAGCCGGATTAAGTGGAACCCCGGTCACCGAAAAAGCCGTTGCCGGATTGGATGAAGATGTCATCACCATGTCCATTGAGGCATCACGTAATGCGCTGGCTCGTGCAGGTATTGACCCGCAGGAAATCCGTGCGGTATGGGTTGGCTCCGAATCGCATCCCTATGCCGTTAAACCCAGCAGCACCGTTGTCGCTGAAGCCATTGGCGCTGCCCCGAACATTCAGGCTGCCGACTGGGAATTTGCCTGTAAAGCAGGCTCGGAGGCGATGCAGGCCGCCATTGGTCTGGTCGGCAGTCACATGGTTGGCTATGCATTGAGTATCGGCATGGATACCGCGCAGGGCCGCCCCGGTGATGCGCTCGAATACACCGCTGCTGCCGGGGGCGCTGCCTTTATCATCGGTCCGGCTGAAAACAGTCTTGCTGTCTTTCAAGGATCGTACAGTTTCGTGACCGACACACCTGATTTCTGGCGACGTGCCCACGAAACTTATCCTTCGCACGGTGACCGTTTCACCGGAGAACCAGCCTATTTCAAACATACGATTACAGCAGCAGAAACGCTCATGGAGATGATGGGCGCAACCGCCAGTGATTACACATGGGCCGTCTTCCACCAGCCGAACGTAAAATTTCCCAGCCGAGCGGCTCAAATGCTGGGCTTTACCGAAGAACAAATTCAACACGGACTACTCTCTGGCGAAATTGGCAATGTTTATGCGGGCAGCAGTTTACTTGGCCTCAGTGGTATTCTGGATTGTGCCCGACCCGGTGACCGGATTTTGATGGTCTCGTATGGCAGCGGAGCGGGGTCGGATGCTTTCGACATCCTCGTTACGGACCTTATCACGGAGCGGCAGGGCAAAGCACCCGGTACGCAGGACTACATCCGCCGCCGCACCGAAATTGATTACGCACTGTATACCCGTTATCGCAGCAAGCTCAAGGGTACGGATTAAAGGAAACATCGCTAAAATTGGCTATTGGCTCTTAAAGTCATGGATGTCGTTCAGTCATTCAGGCGGCATCCCTGTATATGTTCGCGCACAACGGAATCCAATGGTATTGCGACTGGTGAATTTACTTAATCCAAAGCGAGTTGTGCTGCGAATCTTATCTGGGTTGCCTTCCCATGAGCCGCCGCGTAGACCCCGTGACGTAAAACGAACGTCCAGGTCTTCGCGTCCATCATTAGCATTATAGGGATAGGGAAATTCTACCAAATCATAAAGGGTGCTAACCCATTCCCAGACATTGCCATTCAGGGCATACGCCCCGACCCAAGACACCCCATTTGCGTATGTATCAATAGGCGCTGTGCCACCATAGCCATCATCAAAATCACGGTCTGCCCACTCATAAAAAAACTGGTCATAACATTGCCCTTCACAGTAGTTCAAGGGAGGTATAGTGGTGATTTCGAGCAAATCGTCGCCCCACGCATGATATAAATTATCTGGTCCACGAGCGGCATATTCCCATTCAGCCTCAGTCGGCAAACGCGCCTCCCGATTCCCGGTACAAAAGGCTAAAGCCTCATCCCAATTAACCTTATCACGAGGATAATTATCGTCTGTTTGCTCCCCTTCAAGCGAGGCTTGTCCATTAAGTGCATTGAATTGTTCATTGCTAACCTCGTAGACATCTATCCAGAACGGCACATCAAAGCAAACTTCGCCGCCGTCAGGGATACCCATTACACCCCACTCACTGGCCCCATCCCAATCGTAATAGGACGAATACGGGTCATTGCCCATTTGATAGCATCCTTTGGGAACAAGTACCATTGGCACAGTAAGCCCTACATACTCAAATTCGTGGATAATCGGTTCCCACTCGTCGTTACTGGTGACAGGTTCCATCAGGGTGAATTGGTCGGCTACAAGGGCAATTTCAGTGGGCGCAGGTGTCGTTGCGGTTGGCTCTGCGACAGTTGCAGTTGATTCCGCTGTTGCTTCGGCTTCAGTCGGGGATTGGGGTGGTGTATCACCGTTCGCCTCATCCAGTTCGGCGTTATTGGCTACCACAGTATTACCCGGTGTTGAGGCCGTCTTATCCGCATCTTCATCATCATTCAAGAAGGTAAATGCGCCAAATAAAACGAGTAGGATGGCTCCGATGCCTGCTGCACCCAGCACCCACTTGCGCCAGTCCGTTGTCTGAGTTGTTTCATGGGTGTCTCTCGTAATGCGTGGTTGTCGTCTTGCTGTGACCTCCTCTGTGACTTTATCCGATATTCGATCAGGATGAGCGCGTTCCCATTCTTCAGAGATCACAGTGGCCTTTTCGTCGAAGATAAGGGTTGGGGCATCATCAGATAGTTGAGAGGTAGCGGTTGAGGCAACAGCCTTACTAAAAGCATTCGCCAAATCATTGCAGGTTGGGTAGCGAGCTTCCGGTTCACGAGATAACACCTTGAGGATAACACTCTCGACGGCTTCAGGTAAATCGGGGCGATAGATGTGCGGTGGGGCCAAAGGGGCGCTCACATGCTGTTGAATGACCGCTAAGGGGGTTTCGGCATCGAATGGCGCAGCTCCAGTCACCATTTCATACAAAATAATGCCCAGCGCATATTGGTCAGACGCGGGGGTCAGGTCTTTTTTACCCAAACATTGCTCTGGACTCATATATTTGGGTGTACCGATTAGCCC
>JAKEEQ010000281.1 GCA_022616515.1 Chloroflexota bacterium
CTTGTGCTTCGGCAATTGCTCGACATGGGTCACGGTCCGTTTCTTCTCCACACTCTTGGTCACGTTGTAGTGATTGTCGGCAAAGCTGGCAATTTGAGCCATGTGCGTGACGACCATCACCTGATGGTTCAGTGACAAGCGCCATAATTTCTCGCCAATCACCATCCCCATCCGACCGCCAATGCCCTGATCGACTTCGTCAAAGATGAGGGTGGGCGTTTTGTCGGCTTTGGATAATACACTCTTCAGCGCCAGCATACTACGTGACGTCTCACCACCGGAGGCGACTTTTGCCAGCGGCTTGAGTGGTTCGCCGTAGTTGGTGGAAAGCATGAAGTTGACATCATCCAGCCCGGTCTGGGTAAAGGCAAGGCGTTCACCCTCGACATATGCGCCGTCAGGGTCTTCACTTTGCTCAATGCTCACATCAAACCGTGCCGCTTCCATGCGCAGGCTCTGCAACTGCTCTTCGATGAGTTTGCTGAGGCGTTTTGAGGCGGCCCGGCGGTTCTTGCTCAGGGCGAGGCCCATATCGCCAATCTGGTGCAGCAGGTCCTCTTCGAGTTTACGCAGCTCCACCAGCCGTTCTTCGCTGTTGGTGATGCCGTTTAACTCTTCACGGGCATGTTCGGCGAATTCGAGTATGGCTTCAATCGACCCGCCATATTTGCGCTTGAGTGTGCCAATCGCCGCCAGCCGCTCTTCCACTTCGTTCAGGCGTCCCGGTTCGACATCCACGCTTTCGCCGTAGTCATTGATTTTATCGGCGAGTTCTTCAAGTTCGGACGAGAGAGTTTCCGCCAGATCAAGATAGGGAGCCACCGTCGGGTCGAGTTTAACAAGCTGCCCGATGATAATCGCCACCTGATTGATCTGCTCGATGGCCCCGGTATGCTCCATATCGGATTCGGTCATCAGATATTCAACCTGCTGCGCATATTCCAACAGTCGTTCGGCACTGGCGAGACGGTGGCTTTCTTCTTTGAGTTCCTCTTCTTCGCCGATCCTCAAATCCGCCGCTTCGATTTCCTGAATCTGATATGTCAGCACGTCAACGCGCCGGGCAAGTGCCGCTTCATCCTGTTCCAGATTCTGAATCTCACGTCGCACCTTATGCAAGCGTCGCACAACTGTTTGCAGCGCATCGCGGGTATCGACCAGCCCGGCAAAACTGTCCAGCAGGAATATGTGATGGCGGGCATCCAGCAGTTTCTGGTTTTCGGTTTGCCCGTGAATATCAAGCATCAACGACCCGATTTCGGTGTAAACCGATAATTTGCAGACCATCCCGTTGATGCGGGCGGTCGAGCGGCCATTGGTGCGGATGTAGCGTGTCAGGGTAATTTCATCGACGTTATCATATTCGACCTCACCTTCGTCCAGCAGTGCCCGCACCTGGGTCTGCATGAAGGATGGCAGGCGAAAAACAGCTTCGATCATGGCTTCTTCAGCACCGCTGCGCACGAAATCGCGATCTGACTTGCCACCGAGCACCAGATCAACGGCGTCGATGAGAATGGACTTACCAGCACCCGTCTCGCCTGTGATGACGGTGAAGCCATCATCAAAGTGGAGTGTCAGGTCGTCAATAATGGCAAAGTCTTTAATAATGAGTTTAGCCAACATAGATCGTTGTTGGTTACCTTTCCACTCTAAAGAGCGACTTGAAGACGAGCGATGGCTGCCGATGTTGCGGTGAATGCGAAGATGCCCAGCGCCAGTAAATTACCTGTGACGAAAAACAGAATGATATTGGCGGCAACCATGCTCCCAATCACAATCTGGCGGGTGTAGCGTCCCCGGCGGCGGCGAATGCCGCGGAAAATCATTTCGCCAATGACCCCACCCAACGCCGGACCAATGAAGATCAACAGGAACCACAGGAAGCCCAGAAAACTGACGGCAAAGAATCCGGTTATCAAGGTTCCCATGAAGGCGATGATGGCGGCTACCACATAGTCGGAAACAGAGATGTTGAAGAAACGGTCGGCCCGGTCTTTGGCGGCGTCTTTGCTGATATAGCCAACAGGTGTCTGCACCGAACATTTCATACAGATGGGAACCCCCGTCTGGTAACAGCGCAGCCCTGTGCTGCCCGGACAGTTGCGGCGATGGCAGAAAATACGTTCTTCTTCAGTGGTTATGATTTCAGGTGTTGTCATCAGATGCTTTTTCTAGTCGATTCGCGTCGTCATGCCGCACAGCCAGCCGGGGTTCCAAACGGTCCAGCAGGGACCGGTAAAAGTACCCTTCTTCGCGCAGGCGGACAAAACGACTAATTTTGTCACTTGCTCTTACGATTACGTAGTCATTGACTCCCATTGTCGCGATCAATTCCCCATCCACCGTCACGGTCACTTCGGAACCCTGATTACGCGGAATAACCAGGACTTTTACCTGCGACTCGTCTGATAATATCAGTGGACGGTCCATGCTCAAATGAGCGGCAACCGGGATCAACAGGATATTGTGAAGCTGTGGCGACAATATCGGGCCACCCACCGCCAGAGCATAGGCAGTAGAACCTGTTGGTGAAGCCACAATTAATCCATCAGCATTATAGGTTGTTGCCCACAAATCATCAATATACGTCTCCAACCACACTGAGCGGGCAATGGAACCCCGGCTGATCACCACATCGTTGAGCGCATCAAGGCATACCGTCATCTTATCGTGATTCCAGACCTCAGCCGTGACCATCATGCGGTCCTCAATCCAATAATCACCGGACTTCAGCCGTTCGAACACGGCAGGCCATTCTTCGGGGCTGGCTTCGGTCAGGAAACCAAGATACCCCGCGTTCAATCCGAGTACCGGAATCCCGAACGGCGCACAGGCTCGCGCCGCCCGCAGCATCGCGCCGTCACCACCTAACGCCACCACCATGTCGGACTTTTCGACCAGTGATGTCACGACACTGGCATCCCACGCGGTTTGCAGCCATGTCTCGTATCCGGCTTCCCGGATAGAACTATGGACGCGCTCGGCAAATGGAAGTGTACTGGGCCGGTGAGGATGAGCGAGTACACCTATACGGGTCAATTCAGTCAAAACAAATCTTGCCTTGAAATTACCTTTAAACCATTCTTTTATTATACCAGTGCATCTGTCTCTCTATTATAGAACTTTTGTTCTTAGATTCAACCATGTGTTATGCTTTTTAAGGTTTGGATTATGTGAAATAACCCCCTCTGTCGCTAGCGCGACATCTCCCCCAACCATGGGGGAGACTGTCACCATCAGGCTCTAGCCGCTGCAATATGTTCCCCATGTATGGGGAGGGTTAGGGAGGGGTCATAAAGGGTTAGGTTTTTGTAGAAAGAGGTGGTGATGTTGTCCGTTGATGAAGCACTTGAGATGGTATTAGCGGGAATCGAGCGGCTTACCATAGAATCGATCCCGATTCAAGAAGCGCGGGGCCGCGTTCTGGCGGGGGATGTAACATCGGCTCAAGATTTGCCGCCGTTTGATAACAGTGCAATGGATGGCTATGCGGTTATCGCCGCCAATATTCAACAGCCGCCTGTCACACTGACCATTGTTGAAGATATTCCTGCCGGAAAAGCACCGCAGAAAACGCTGCAATCCGGGCAGGCAGCGCGGATCATGACCGGCGCACCCCTCCCGCCCGGTGCAGATAGCATTGTCCCGGTTGAGTTAACCGGGGTTGACCGCCATTCGGATATCGCTCCGGATGTTGTCGAAATATTTCAGGCGGTTGAACGGGGTGCTTATGTGCGCCCGGTGGGTGAAGACATCCAGCAGGGTGAAATTGTGCTCTCTGCCGGGCATTTATTGCGACCTGCCGATATTGGTGTGCTGGCGGGATTGGGATATTCCAGCGTGGAGGTGGTGCGCCGCCCGCGTGTGGGTATCTTGTCGACGGGTGATGAACTGCTGCTGCCCGACCAACCCCTGACGCCCGGCAAAATCCGCGACATGAACACCTTTACCATCACCGCGCTGGTTGAGGAGTACGGCGGGGAACCCGTGCCACTGGGCATCGCCCGTGATACCGAACAATCCGTGCGCGATCATCTGAACCGGGCTATTGAAGAATCGTGCGACCTCATTTTAAGTTCCGCCGGGGTGTCGGTGGGGGCGTTTGATGTGGTAAAGACGGTGCTCGAAGAAATGGGTGCCGTGAATTTCTGGAAGGTCAATATGCGCCCCGGCAAACCGCTGACACACGGCTATGTAAACGGAATCCCCTTCCTCGGACTGCCCGGTAATCCGGTGTCGTCGATGGTGTCCTTTGAGGTGTTCGCCCGCCCGGTAATCCGCAAGATGTTAGGGTTGGATTGGGGTATGCAAACCCGCACGGTGCGTGTTGGCGAAACGTTACGCAGTGATGGGCGCATGACCTTCGCCCGCGTCAAACTAGTGGAAGAAGCTGGTGATCTGGTAGCCTACACGACCGGCACGCAGAGCAGCGGAGCTATTTCATCAATGGTCAAGGCCGATGGATTGTTGATTATCCCCGCCGGAGTCACTGAAATTAAACCCGGCGACCGTTTAGCCGTGCGCCCGTTCTTCTTTGACGCCTAGCAGGTCCTCGATGCGATTGATGAGCCGCCGCGTGATTTCCAGACGGTCAGGCTCTTCAATTTGCCCAACAATCTCGTTCAAATAGACGAGAAAATCTTCAACCACCACGACCTCGCCGCATTCGAGGTGGTATTCGGCAAAGGCTTCGGAGCAGATGCCTTTACCATCCAGTCCACAGTATTTCTGGTAGAGGCGTTTGCCTTTCTCGGCAAGATGGGCACGGCGCTCCGGTGTAACATCAATTTCATCCAATGAGAAGTTCCTCATGGTGCGCTGGGGATTAAGTTTGGACATGGGCCACCTCGCTTTTAAGAAGGGTAGCACCGTTTTATGGCGGGAAAAATCGGACGATTTTGTACATGCTTATGGCATTGGTAAGTGTGCGGAGTTGGGCAATCCAATTAGCGAGACCAGCACGAGTTATGGGGGCGATGACTGAGAAGTTGTTCAGGGCAAATAGTAAATATTGTTAACGGCATCTTCTGGCACTAGACGTCCATGTAGTGCCCTTATACCGCGTACCCAGCTACCAATCCCAATTTTTTGACGGGGTGCATATACAATACCTGCATGTTCATAACCCGTAGCTGCTAAACGCAGGAAGTCACTATCATAAGTACATAAAATTCGCCCCATGCTGGTGGCTCGTTCTAAGTGAATAACATCTTTTTCACCCAGACTTCCTAATGAAGATTGATTATGCGCTGTATCGGGCCGCCAGTAGCCCTCGACGATGCCAAATGGATTGCTGCCAGTTTCATCCTGTGCTTGCAGTGATGTCGGAAAAACAATAACAACGAGTAGTATAATAAAAATCAATCGTTTCATAAGGCGTACACGGTAGGTGCTGAATATCAACTACCAGTGTAGCGAACTTACTCCCGTGCCGCGAGTTTCGTAGCCATATCGACGGAATAGGCATCCCAATGCTGACCATGATAGGCAACCTCCATATCAAACGGTCCGGTGTACCACTCTGCAACAAGGGTATCGGTGGTTCGTGAATAAATTGGGGCGACAGGAAATTCACCTTCTGGGCCAAACAGTGCTTCTTCAATCTGCCGATAATGGGCGCTCTGTTGCTCAGGGTCAATCATCTGTGCCGCCTCCCGAATCCAATCGTCAACTTCTGAACATTCGCGCAACGAATCACTTTCTGCTCCGCATGTGACAATGCCTGAGTCGATATACCAGTTATACGGATCAGGATAATTCTCAGCCCAACCAAATGTCCAAGCATTGGGTCGTTCTTCGGGGCTTGCAGAGGAGTCGATAGTTTCCAGTAACTCAGAAAATTCAAATTGTTGAATTCGAATGATTTCAATAGAGCAACCTAGGTGCTCCTCAGCCGAAGCCGCCCAGAACTCTCCCCAATTACCAGCGCCCAGATAAGCGTAAAAAGTGATCGGTGGTAATCCATCACAGTTCGGATAACCGGCTAATGCAAGTTGTTGCTGCGCATATTCCGGGTCAAAACCAACATAAGTTTCCGATAGCGTCAAGTGAGTTGGCAGCAACTGCGTGTTTGGCAAACCCTGCCATTGTATTACCTGCTCGATAAACGCAGGACGGTCAAGGATGGCACTAAAGGCGCGTCTGACATGCACGTTATCAAAGGGTGGTCGGCTGTAGTCAAAACCAAAATAGAACACTGCATAATCCTCAATCTTGAAGAAGACTCGGGTATCGGAAGGAATGAAAGGTCCTATGTCAGATGCAGGGATACTGGTCCTATCCAGTTGGTTGTCCTGAAACAGCGCAAAGATTGTCCCCCCATCATCAATCAATGTCTGGTAAATTCGATCAATATTCCCCCCATGCCATAATACTTCTGGATATGCAGTATTGCGCTCAAATCTCATCCTGTGCTCATTGTATTCGGCCAGTGTATACGGTCCATTGGTAACAATACGCTCAACCTCCGTCCACTTGTCACCATGCTCCTCAATGGCCTCACGATACACGGGGCGCAGCACAGGCAGCATTGTCATCGAGAGGAAATATCCCGCTGGCTCCGTCAGTTCGATTTGAACGGTCGTGCTGTCCAGCGCTACGACACCAACCGTATCCCCATGTACCAGCCTATCATCCGCATTGGAATCATCAAATACGTCCCGGCAGCCTTGAATGATATTAATTACTGAATCGTTGACATTGGGAGAGC
>JAKEEQ010000282.1 GCA_022616515.1 Chloroflexota bacterium
GGGGAGACAGTTCCCTCCCCATGTTTGGGGAGGGTTAGGGAGGGGTTGAAAATCAACAAAAAATTCTTATCTTAACAGTATTGGATTAAAATCGGGTGCTACCAAAAGGCAAAATCCGCTAAAGGGATTCAAAAACAGTCCCTTCAGTGGACTTGGTTTTCGCTAGCCGCAGACTTTAGTCTGTGGCGCAATCTGGACGCCATCGTCGCCCATCTATACGGCCTCAGCCGCGCTGATTTCGCCCACATTTTGAGCACGTTTCCGCTGGTCTTCCCGCCGGATGCTGCGGGTCAGGCCAAAAAAGAACGTTTGCTGGCAATAGTTGATGTGGTGGGGGGATGGTTTTAATAGACGGTTCTATCTGACATGACGTGAGGCAGACCGTGTGTTGCCCATTGGGACGCCATTGCTGGCACCCCTGATTTTAATCAGGGGCTAAGAAAGGCGAAATCCACTGAAGGGATTCAAAGGAGTGCCTTCAGTGCACTTTGGGTTTCGCTAGCCGCAGACTTTAGTCTGTGGCGCAATCTGGACGCCATCATCGCCCATCTGTACGGTCTCAGCCGCGCCGATTTCGCCCACATTTTGAGCACGTTTCCGCTGGTCTTTCCACCGGATGCTGCGGGTCAGGCCAAGAAAGAACGTCTGCTGGCGACCTATGATGTGGTGGGGGGATGGTTTTAGGGCCACCCCTCAGACGCTAACGCGCCAGCTCCCCAAGCTTGGGGAGCGTTTAATCGAGTCTACGTGAATCATGACGATAGTGCCTTGAAAAAGGGCAAAATGGTATTACAAAGGTCCTCCCCATGCTTGGGGAGGAATACAAGGAGGGGTAGATTTTTTCCCGGCTTCGGACTACGGCAATCAGGTCATCCACGTTACAATACCTCCCGTAAAAAATCCCCATGATTGAAGGAGATGTTCATTGGCGCATTCCGCTTATGATTGGCACGAGGTGGCGCGGCTGGCGTTAATCTCGCGTTTGATGGATGAACTGGAAGAAAACGAACTCACCCCACAGGGACATGTAACCTATCAATTTTCGGCGCGTGGTCACGAACTCGGTCAACTGCTCATCAGCCAGTTGCTGACCGCTCCCCATGACGGGGCCAGCGCCTATTATCGCAGCCGTCCCTTTTTGCTGGGCAGCGGCCTGACCCTTGAGGAAGCCTTTGCCAGCGATATGGCGCGTCCGGGCGGTGTCAGCGGTGGGCGCGATGTCGGCGTTGTATTCAATATGCCGCGCCGCGAACGGGCGTTGATCCTGCCGATGGCGGGTGATGTCGGCTCGCAGTACACCCCGGCGGCTGGTTATGCGCAGGGCCTGACCTATCGCAAAACTGTGCTTGGTGATGAAACGGTCGGCGACAGCATCTGTGTGGTGTTTGGCGGGGATGGCTCGGTGGCGACCAACGGCTTCTGGTCGTGTTTAACGATAGCAACCACCCTCCAACTTCCCCTGTTGATTGTGATTGAAGACAACGAATATGCAATTTCAGTAAAAAGCCCTCTCCAAACCCCCGGTTCCAATATCGCCGCCAATTTAGCCTCATTCAACAACCTTAAAATATTCAATGGCGACGGCACAATCCCCGCCGAAACTGCACCGCTGGTCAAAGAGGCGGTGGATTATGTGCGGGGCTGGCAGGGTCCGGCACTGCTTCGGTTAACGGTACCGCGCCTGAGTGGGCATTCCAGCGTGGATAATCAGGCATATAAATCGGAGGAGCAGCGCGAGGAAGAATGGGCGCGTGATCCCATCCCCGCCATCCGCGATTATCTCGTACCGGAGGTGATGAGCGAGGAACAATGGGAGTCGCTGCGCAATGAGGCCAAACATAACGTCAATGAAACGAGCGAAGAAGTCATCGCCCAGCCGCACCCCAACCCGCCCAGCGTCCAACGTTTTTTGATGTACGAAAGTGGTCATATGCAGAAAATCGGCGGCCCCATCCCGGAAGTGGGCGATGGTCCACCGGGCACAACCACTCCCGACACCAGCGACCCGCGCCGCATCAATATGGTGGAGGCCATCCGCCGCACACTGGAAGTGGAGTTAAGGCTCAATGACCGGCTGCTGGTGTTTGGCGAGGATGTTGGGGAAAAGGGTGGTGTTCATGCCGCGACATTGGGCCTGCAATCCCAATTTGGTGCGGAGCGCGTGTTTGATACCAGTCTCAGCGAAGAGGGCATCATTGGGCGTTCGGTTGGGATGTGTTATGCAGGGTTGAAACCCGTGCCCGAAATCCAGTTCCGCAAATATGCCGACCCGGCCACCGAGCAGCTTAACAATGCCGGGACGGTGCGCTGGCGGACCAATAATCGTTTTGCTGTGCCGGTTGTAGTACGGATGCCGGGCGGTTATCGTAAAATTGGCGATCCCTGGCACAGCGTCACCAGTGAATCGATATTGGCTCATTCCCCCGGCTGGAAAGTTGCGTTCCCCTCCAATGCTGAGGATACGGTGGGCTTGCTGCGAACTGCTCTGCGCGATAACGACCCGGTTTATTTCTTCGAGCACCGGGCCATGCTGGATGCGGCGTGGGCACGCCGTCCCTATCCCGGCGACGAATATGTCATCCCCTTCGGCAAGGCACGGATTGTTCAGGCGGGCGATGAACTCACGGTCGTGACGTGGGGTGCGATGGTCGAACGCTGTGAGGCAGCGACTAAACAACTGCCGGATGCCAGCATCGAAATCATTGACCTGCGCACCATTGTGCCGTGGGATAAAGAAGCTGTGCTGGCTTCGGTCGAGAAGACGGCAAAAGTGATGATTGTGCACGAGGACATCGGATTAGCGGGTTTTGGCGGCGAGATTGCCGCGACGATTGCCGATGAAGCCTTCCTGAATCTCGATGGTCCGGTGCAGCGTGTGACGGCCCCATCGATTCCGGTGCCGTTCAGCACCCATTTGATGGAAGCCGTCGTACCAACGGTGGACATTATCTGCCAGAAAATGCAGGCACTGCTGGAGTTTTAGGGGACCCATCTGGACATCTTGCTGACACGAACACGTGGTTTGATCAGGTCGAGATGGCTTATGATTATCAAACATTCATGCCGGATAATTGGATAAGTACCAAAAACCAGATTTCTCACGTCCGCCATGATTGATGCGACGTGTCATTCATTAACAAGCGAAAACACTCTTGAGATGTTGGCGGTCGTGTCTTCTAGAGAAGGAGGCATAATGTCACTGGAAAGTATATTTCACTTTACACAGGCCGATCTTGAGGCCAACAAACGAGGCGAGATTTCCCCTGACCAGAGTGTCTCTAACTGGAATGAGTTTCGTCTTGACGTTTTCGCGCCAATCTTTCTGCTCATTGTACTGTCATTCCTGACAGCGGCCTTCTTCACATGGGAAGGCTATCAGTGGGGCGGCTTCATCGGAGTGGTGGTGATTGCGGGGTTGATCGTGTTCTTCATCCGGCGGATGCGCCCCGATGAGAGTCATGGGAAGCCGCTCTCGGTTACCGGGCCAGTTTCGTTTGTGCCTATCGACAATGACCTGCCGGGTCCCGATCATCGCGACTATCAATATACAATGGTGATAGACTATGTGGAGTTTCCGGTTCCCAAAGAGGCCGTTGACGAGTTAGAAGAAGGCGCGACCTACACCGTCTATTACCTGCCCAAATCTCATGCGATTCTTTCGCTCGAAAGAGCAGCGTGATCTTCACTCAGGCTAGCCACCCGGTTAGCCTGTTTTTTTCAGCACTAACCAACTATCCAGATGTGACTTCGCCACACGGCGGGGTGAGTTTGGCGCGGATTTCATCTACGGTTTTGCGGCGTTGATCGCGTTCAATGCCCGGTGTGTACATCAAGGCATAGAGCACCGAACGCACACCCGCATATTGTTCCCAGCAGGGATGGCGGCTGTGATTTTCGATGTGGGGTTTCATCTGGCTGGTTTCATCGACATCCAGCACCATGTAACTGCCACCTTTTTTGATGAGCACGGCAAACAGGCCGGGTTCGTTATACATCAGCGCCGTTGTGTCAAATGGGCCGTCGAATTCATACTCGCCCACGATGATTTTCACGCCTACCACCCCTTCAGCAACGAGCGTGGACCGCGATACAGAGGGCATACACAGCGTTTGCATTCGTGGCGCTCACCGCTGCGATATGCCTCGCGCAGCCGCATGGCCTCCTCATCATTCAGCGCATCAACCAGCGTCTGCCCATCGAGGTTCCCCCAACTCGGCAGGAAATAGCACGGCTGCAAACGCCCATCAACGTTGACCACCAGCGAAATGTGCGGGGCATTGCAGCGCGGCGGCTCAAATTCGCCTTCGCCCAGCGGCTCCGCGAAATAATCATAGAGGCGGCGCAGTTTTTGTGGGCTTTCGGCGATGCGTCCATCGGCGAAATGGGCGGCGTAGTCGATTTCCATGCGGTCTAACACAGCGGCGAATTTGGGCAGGTCTTCGGGCAGCAATCCACCAAAGGGTGAGGTATTGGTCAAGGGGATAACACCATCCTCAAAACGTGGGCCGAACGCATACGGGTTAACGGTATCGACTGCCAGAAAACTCACCTGCCGTGCCCCGGCCTCCAGCGCCACATCCACGATGTCGGGCATTTGATGGTAATTGATGCGCATGAGTGTCGTGCGCGTGCTGACCGGAACGCCACCCTTACTGACCAACTGCATCCCATCCAGCAGCAAATCCAGCCCATCCACGCCGCGAATTTGGTGGTAGAGGTCCGGTGTGGCAGCATCATGGCTGACCGTCAGCGAATCAATGGTGTCGCTGACGTCCCGTGCCTGTTTGCGCAGTAGGAGGCCATTCGTCAACATCCAGACTTTAATGCCCGCCGCGCGAAATTTATGCGCAATAGCAGGCCACTCCGGGTGCTGCATGGCCTCGCCGCCGGAGAGCAGCACCATCCGGGTATCCAACTGCTGGCACGACCGCACCAGATCATCCACAAGGGCCATGTCCATATTGACGCGCGGCGCTTTCCAGATGTCGCACATGGCGCACTTGCTATTACAGCCGTCCGTCAAATACAGCACGACCAGCGGCAGCGTCATGAGGCGGTTGGAGACCAGATTGGGCAGCGTTTTTAAGTTTCGCAGGTTCATAAATTTTCCCGGTTTCTATTCCATCGCGTCGTATCAGGGGTTGAGAGGATGATGTTTTGGGGCGCTTATCTCTAACAATACGCCATCCTTATAGTAAATAGATCATAACACACTATCTGAATCAAAAACGCCCCACCATCGTGGAGCGTCTTCTTGAAATCTCTAGTAGCGGAGAATTGCCGCAACGGGTGAATCGGTGCCGGGGATGTCGTCCAGTGCATACACCTTCCCGCCATTCTTAAGCGTCTCGACGGCAGCCAGATACAGCAGGTCGTCATCGTTTTGCTGCTGTTCATCATGAACATCCACCGTGCTCGATTCGGCGTCAAAAGTGCCCCAGCGCATTTCGCCCTGTTGTAAGAAGAGCGTATCAACCCGCTGGAAATGGGCGGCAGGCACAACGCGGTCGAGTGTATCGACGGCTCGTTCATTACCCTGCCCGCTGAACTGCTGGAAAAGGGCAACACGTTCACCCTGCGTGGCTTCAGTGATTGGTTTGACGATTTCCCATGCCACCTCATGCAGTTCCTTGTCGGACATGGGCGTTGGATTTCGGTCAATACTCTCGTCCAGGACATACTGGTAGTGATTGGCTTTGCGATACATTGCTTGCAGGTGATCCAGTCCGGCCAGCACGAGGGGAGCATTGGTGTTGCTCAGAATATCGGTGATGCCATCTTCCATGCGATGGAAGAACTGCTGGATTTTCTCTTTGAGCACAGCATCATCGCGCGTTCCGGCGCTCGTAAAGTAACGCCGTTCGCCAGCACCGCCTGTCGAGTAAGCGGTCAGGTAGTCGTTAAAGACTTCGAGGCCAAGATACTCGCTGAGTTTAGTCGGAACATCGTCTGGCAGTTCCACGGCGCTGATTTTGTAGCGGGTTGCTTGCCAGAGCGTCGTATGCTCGGCGTCCAGTGCCAGCACGTAAAAGTGGGATGTGCCGTCAATCATCGGCAGCAGCGGCTTCAAATAGAAGTCTTCGCTGATGACGACAAGTTCGTCAAGTTCCAAAGGCACGCGGTAGGTGTAGAATTCATCTTCGGTGAGGAAGACGGCCAACCCGTCGGCCTGATAGCGCCAGAAATCTCGCCGGGCTTCATCAAGAAGCTGCTGGGCTGGTTTCAGGAATTTGTCTATATCCAGCGGGGACATCTCGCGCTGCGTCAAACGGTCCCGAACCTCATGCAACTGATTCTTGAATCGAATCGGATTCTGCTCAATGTCAGCACCGATACGCTCGGTGGGTATAAAGATGGATACCGCTGGTCCGGTGCGTTTATCGAGAAGATTGTCAAGTTGATCCTGTGTAATGATGTCGATGTGACTTAACATAGTCTCCTTTCTAGCGTATACGCTGTAACACTTGAAAATCGAGTGTCGTGTTCGCGAGAGTATCAGTGCTAAAGGCCCGTCGTTCGCGAATCCAGGTGGGGATATGCTGGCGTGCTTCATCATCTGCATTGAGGACAAACGCCCCGACAATGCGATTGAAGCGCAGCCAGAAGACCATAAAACCTTCGGCATCCAATCGACCGCGCAACACGACTTCGTCAGCGTCATAGGGGTCGCCCCATACTTCATACGATACGCTCTATGTGAAATAGGGTTGACAAAAAAGAACTGTCTCCCAAGATGGGAAGTCAGCAAACCAACCAACTTAGGAGGACAGTTCAATGACAAGTA
>JAKEEQ010000283.1 GCA_022616515.1 Chloroflexota bacterium
CGCGCCAGAGTTGTTACAGGCAATCGGGGCCTCCGGGCTAAAGCCGGGATAGGCTGGTTCCAGATTCATTTCGGTCGCCAGTGCGGTCTCATTTACCTCGGTGCAGTCAGCGGCGGAAATGACCTCACTCGTACCGGGAATGCCGACTCCCAGCAGGCTATTGCAGGCCGTGCTCAACGCCTGATAAACCACGCCATAATCCGAGCCACTGGTCAGCAGATATTCAACCTCATACCAGAGGCTGGCGGTCAGAATGTAGGCGTCGGTGGTGCTCGGAGCCAGCGGCGTGATAGTGTAGCCGTTAAACGTCGCGCCATCGACCAGCATAAAGGTGGCTTTATTGGCAACACCGCTGTTGGTGTGTACGCCGCCGTTATCGAGGGCAGCTGTGTAATAGATCGGGCTGCGCATACGGTCCGGGTCACTGCGGGCCGGTGGATCGGCCATGTTGCGCAGGTGACCCGTTGAGCTATCGAATCCGCTCAGGTCTTCGCCTACCAGCCAGCGTGTGCCGAGGTCCGCCGCGCCGCCACTGTTCATTCCGTTCGTCTGGTCCAGAAATTCCCCGAATATGTCGGAGATGGCCTCGTTGATGGCCCCCGATTCATAGTAGTAATACAGGTTGGATGTAAAGTCGGTGATGCCGTGCGTCATTTCATGGGCCACGATGTCGTCCGTGCTCCAGAAATTGCCATCACCATAGGTCATCTGGACGCCATCCCAGAAAGCATTATTGTAGACCACCCCGGAAGTCTGCCGGAAATCAACATTGCTGATGAGTGTCATGCCTGCATCGTTGATGCTGTTGCGCCCGAAATGCAGGTCGTAGAGGTCGTGCGTTTGCAGGGCGAATAGATGGGCGGCATTGGCGCGGGAAGCCGCTCCGCCATCACAGCTATTCGGGCCAGAAATGGTGACGGTGGCAGGCTGCGTATCAGAACACACCAGTGTACTGGACCCAGCGCCCTGTCTGCTCGGTGTGCTGTGCGAGTCGTAGGTGGTAGCAGTGGCGTTGTAGTTGGGCAGGAACAGTGTGCCACTGACCGGGGCGGGATCGACATGCTCGACTTCAGCATGGCCCGGTTCACCCTGCCAGTGGGTATCAATTTGATTGAAGCCGAGTGTGACACCGCCCGTATCCGCATTGACCAGCACCAGATAATTAAACGGCGCTCCCGGAGCCTGCACTTCCAGTTCATACACCAGCATTGGCGGGTCGGTGAATGGCGAAATCAACGAGGCGTCATAAATCGCCAATTGCGGTTGGGTGGCGGTAAAGGCCGACGCACTCAAGCCACTGGCCCGCGCCACGTAATTCAAGGCGCTCTGGGTGGCAGCCGCGCCGGTAATTTGTGGGGAAGTTGCCACGTTGCTTAAATCCTGCGCCACCTCGCCGGAGATGGCTGCTACATTGCCTTTAGGGTCAACGGCAAGGATCATCTCGCCCGCCAGCACCGGAATGCCGTTAAACTTCTGCTGGAAGCGGTAATAAAACGAGCGACTGCGGGTTTGCATGGTCCGATTCAGCCCCATCTGGCTGCCCGCCGCCAGCCCAAACTGCCGGGTGTAATTGTTGATAATGGCGGTGGCTTCGGTGGCATTGCTGGCGCGAAGGCCGCTGTTACCGCCGAAATTGATATAGTTGAGCGCCCCGGTCTGGTCGTTGAAGGCCCGCAGGCCGTTATCACCCTGCGCCACGCCTGTTGATGATTGGTACTGCTCGGAAGCAAGGATGGGCGTGATGCCAATCACACCCACGACAGCCAGCAATAACGCCAGCACTCGTATTGTTTTCGTCATTCAAGATAATCCTCATGAGTGAATGGAGATGATTTGTCCCACCTGTCCATTATATTACAGCGGCGGGACGGCGCAATTCGGGGGCACTATTGGTTGTGCCGGGCGAAGTTATATTTTGCCGATTTCCATTCCAGCAGTTCCGCCACGTCATAAATCAGCACATCCCACGACGCAGCCACCGCCAACTGTGTGCCATCCGGCGAGAAGGCGAAGGCTGATCCGGTGACGGGGATGTCGGCTAGTTTCTCGCCGGTTGTGACGTCAAAAATGCCCGTGTGGCAGGCGAGAAGCGTACCATCCGGGCTGAAGCTGTCTGAGTAGCCAAAAATCACGAACAGTTGACTGGAACATTCAATCTCAGTCACGATCTCATCAGCTTCTAAATCATAAATATACTGTTGCAAATAACTTTCTTCGATCAGTGCCAGCGAATATTGTTCGGCGAGTGCCAGAATCCGGTAGTTTTGCAATGATTCTATCGGGTCAGGAGAGACAATGATTAACAATTCGAAGGTGTCTGCTGTCTCCTGCCATTGAGCCACCACAAACGCTTCGCCAATATTTTCCGGGTCATCATATTTTGTATTAAATGGGGTTAGTGCCTCTTTCGAGAAATTCCATATCGAGACAGCGCCTGTGCCATGCCAGAAAAGATTGTGCACAATAGCAAGGCGTTCCCCATCTGGACTCCATGCCAATTGACTGATCCAGTTATCGGTCTGGATAGTCCAAATCGGTCGAGGCGGAATTGGAGATTTAAGTGGAGGTGGGAGGTCGTCTACATTGACCTGAGATGGCAACCAGTCTGCGAAACGAAATAATCCGGTCAAATCTCGCCGTGTTGTTCCGTCAAGCTTTGATACACCTGCGTGTCCAATTTTACTACCGCCGCTGGAGACGAGAGCTTCTTCCATTGTTAGTAACCATTGCCCTGATTCATCTATATGTGCGACTCCGCCACGAGCCGACATGTAGCTATCATAGTCTGGCCTCAATAAGAGGGTTTCATTTGTATCTCGGCGATAAATCACAGGTCCCTCAATGACGGTCGCAAAAATTGAGTTACCAATGTTGAACGCGACTGAGTTAGGATGGGAGCTTGAAACAAAGTCGAATTCTTGTACATCAAGTGTTGGGAAGTCAATGAGAGCACTATAAGCATAACCACCATAATAGTTATCGGCTTGTCGTGTTGCATCGACTAAGCCACTGACCAGAGCTTGATTGTCAGCAGTCCAATACCAATTTGGGTAAAACCAGTATAGTGTTTTCTCATCAACGTGCAGCACATCCTGAACCTGCTGCTGGCTGACATCTATAAACCACAGTGTTGATTGACTTTCTGAAATGTCACCATAAATAAGCGCATATTGGCTATTCGGTGACCAATACGCCACGTTGGTAAAGGTATAGCCCAAATCCACAAATTGGAGACGGTCAAGCAGTTGGATTAGTCCATCCTCGCTTGACCAGAGCCACAATCCATTTTGCACAATCAGCGCCTTTTGCTGGTCAGGGCTGAAGAGGAAAAGTTCGGGTTTTGATCCGATACCCTCAACTTTGATTTGTTCATCGGTTACAAGGTCGGCGATAATCAATGAATCATCAAAGTAAACGACTTTAGTGCCGCTTCGAATCATTGGTTCATAACTGTTTGTATCCATTTTCACAGCTTCAACCGGACCCAATGTCGTAACGACTTGTCCATCTTTAGAAAGCACGACGAAGAGTGTGGTTGTATCATTGGAAAACCAGTGGTTGATGAAAATATGTTGTCCATCAGGAGACCAACTGGGGACAAAATTTGATGAAAGAGCTTGCTTTAACGGCGGTAAATCATTAAAGGTAAACAGGTATTTGTTGCTTGAAAAATCATAGGCAGTTAAAAATCTCTGTTCGCTCTGAGTGTCATACCCTTCTTCTGTTTTTTCCAGGGTGTTTCCCCACATCAGCAAAATATCTTCAGTTGGTGACCAGGCCATTTCGAAGCTGTAAAATTCATCCGTAAATGGAAAGTTTCGTTTCCCGTCCACACTTACAATGAAAGGTACCACTTGCTGAGGGCCAGCACCGTAGGCGGGCACAAAAACTGATGTCCAGGCCAGCCACTTTCCCGACGGCGACCAACCGTGTTCGGTTGAAATCTTGTACGGCTTTATTTCCTCAAACAACCCCGCCCCTAACACCCTTGTATCGGTGCCGTCGGCGCGTTCGATGACCACGGCGTCAATGTCCGACGAGAAGTAATACAGATAGGGTGCGTCACTGGACGGGGATGAATCCTGAGCGCGGGTATGGGTGGGGAGGATAGCTAACAGACACAGCGAGCATAAAATCGCGGCGTGAAGCAGTGGTTTCATGGGCACGCAAACCTTCATAGAATGGCCTTTGCCCTGATTTTAGCGCATGTCGCCCTACGCCGAGCCTACACTTGCCCTGCGTGATGATCTGTCATCATTAACTGCCGTCGTCAAGTACCGACAAAAAATTGCCCGCCGGGTCCTTGAACCACGCGATGTCGGGACCCATTTGTTGGGCACGACCCCGTGCAATGCCTTTTGCGTCGGTTGGTAATCCCTCTTCATAGTGCTCAAATTTCACGCCGCGCCGGGTTAGCTCGTCAACGGCGGCGTCAATGTCATCCACCACAAAGTTCAGAATGGTGAAACTTGCGGGCTGGTGATCGTCTTTGGGATAGATGAAAACGTTGCCGCCACTTGGCAAATGCAGACTCAGCCCTGCGCCTTCTTCATCTACTTTCAGGCCGAGTATCCCGGTATAAAATTGTTTAGCCTTTTCGAGATCATCCACTGAAAATCCACTGAATGCTGACTTAAACATTGTCCTTCTCCTTGTTACAGCCATAGGCCAAGTACGAGGGTGATAATGAGCAATTTCACCAGCCAATCACCGGCATGGATGGCGGCTAATTTGACGGGTACATTTTCCCACAGGACGGAGCCTGACAGAATGATGGCCGGGAAGCCAATCCAGATGATGATGCCAAGCTGCAATGCACCCGCCAGATCATCAATATCCTGCTGTGCGATGAAATAGGCTACCACCAGAACCAGAACGGCTGTCCTCACCAATTCGACGACCATTTTCCATGGGGGTGGTTGTTCCGTTGCAGCCGCATTTGCCCCGCGCTGGCGGTTGAGTTCCGCGCCGAATATCATATACCATACAATGCTGGTGACAAAACCGGCAACCGCCGCCACAATGACCGAAAGCACGTTTATGTCAGACATGAAGGCTCCCTTCTGGCGAACATTTGTTCTATATTTAGAATAAGCCCTGCATTCAATTTTGTCAAGCCGTTACTTTAAAAAGATAGAGTACTCTTAATACTCATCCAGCACCCAACGCGCCAGCGTATAAAAAGCCGCCAACCCGGCATGTTCACCATATGGCGCGAAAATATCGAGGACTTGCTGACGGGCGATACGCCCTTTACCACCCAGAAAATAGCGGTTGGCGGCAGCTTGCAACGCCACATCATTATCGCCAATATACGTGTTGCGACCCATCGCACGGGAGATGGTGACGGCTGCCGTCCAATGCCCCACGCCTTTAATCTCCAACAGAAAATCATAGGCTGCGTCATGGGAAAGATCGCGTATTTGCTCAAGATTGAGTTTTCCACTGGCGATCTGTTGGGCGATGTCAATCAGAAGGGTGATGCGGCGGTGGGTGATTTTGAGCGGCTTCAGTTCTTCGACGCTGGAACTGGCGATTTGTTGAGGTGTCGGATAGGCATAATAGCGTTGCCCCTCAAATTCAATGGAGCGATCTGCCCACTCTAGCAGCCAGCGTTGGGCACGACGCGCCGCCCGCCATGCAATCTGCTGCTCGATGATGGTATTGGCGAGTGCCTCAAACACGGTCGGTGTGCATAGAGCAGGTAGACCATACAGCGCCCCGACAACGCTCCATAACCGCGCATCCTCTCGTGCCTGTGTCCAGAAATCGCCCATATCAACGGTCGTGCTGAGGATATGCCCAAGCTGCGCCATCACCTTGTCATTCAATGTTCCGGTCAGTGCCTTCACCTCAAGGCATGAATCGTCATCGGAGGGATGCACTTCTACCAGCGTGAGTGTGTCGTCCACGTCAAGGACACGGCGATAAGCATCCCCGGTGACAATATCCGTGCCGGGATGGGGAAAATGGGAGAGGAATTCGATGACCAATAGGAAGTTGTATGGGGGTAACGGCGTGAGTTTCACAGCGGTCCTTTTCCAATGTTTAGATTCCACAGATAATTGTTTGCCATTTTGACCAATTTATCTAGCGTTGTCATGAGTTTAGAATCACCCTCAATCATGAACGCTTTAGAAAGGACCTATGCTTTGATTTCACTCACCGACAAAACCGCCTTAATCATCATCGACGTGCAGGACGGATTAGATGATCCCCGGTTGGGCCAGCGCAATAACCCTGATGCCGAAAGCAATATGGCGCGGCTGCTGGCAGAATGGCGGGCAAAAAATCGTCCCATTTTCCACATCCATCACATGTCCACCGAGCCGCAATCCACGCTGCGCCCCGAACTGCCTGGCAACGCCATCAAACGCATCGTCGCGCCGCAGGGTGACGAGCCGGTGATCCAGAAGTCGGTGAACTGCGCTTTCATTGGCACGGATTTAGGGGAGCGTTTGCGGGAGAATAACATCCAATCGCTGGTGCTGGTTGGCCTGACAACCAATCACTGCGTCTCGGCAACGGCGCGGATGGCGGGTGATCTGGGTTATACAACATTGGTGGTCGCCGATGCAACCGCTGCCCATGACCGCACCAGTTACGACGGGACTTATTTTCCCGCCGAGACCATCCATGCCGTTGCGCTGGCAAGTCTGCATGAAGAATTTGCCACGATTGTGAAGACGGATGAACTGCTGGACCGGAAATAAAGGTGCGCGGTTATGGCAGCAGCACCAACTTGCCGCGAACGTTGGCATCAAGTAGTTTTTGCAGAGCCTGGGGCGCATTTTCCAGTGGCATGGTTTCATCAATCAACGGTTTGACCTTGCCCTCTTTGAGCCAATGCAACAGCGTTGTCAAATCGTCGCGGTAGTGGTCAACATGTTGCTTGCAATAATCGGGCACGTTGAAGAACGAACTGCTTTTCTGGTTGGGTAATATATTCCACAGAAACACGCGCAGAAAGCTCGTGATAACCTCAAAGGTACGGGCATCGCCTTTGATCGCGGCATAGGCACTGGTGGCAACCAGCGTACCATCTCTGCGCAGCGTTTTGAATGAACGCGCAAAATGGTTTCCGCCGATAGGATCCACCACCAGATCAACACCATCGCCGGTCAGCTCTTTGATGCGGCTCACAAAATCTTCGCTGCGATAGTCAATCGGGGTGCCGCCAAGTTCGCGCACGATATCATGTTTGGGCGCAGAGGCGGTGCCATAGGTTTCCAGACCCAGCGCACGTCCTACATCCAGCATTGCCGTTCCCGCCCCACCCGCCGCGCCATGTATCAGTACGCGCTGACCATTTTCAAGACCACCGATACGTTTAAAAATTTGCAAAGCGGTCAGATAATTGAGCGTCAGGGCCGCGACATCCACAGGCTCAAGCCCATCCGGTACAGGCACCGCATGATTGGTGGGCAGAGTGGCGTATTCGGCATAACCCCCGTGGTGGGTCATGCCGAGCAGACCTGCAACCCTGTCGCCTGTCTGAATATTTGTCACCCCACTACCAACAGCATCAACCACACCAACCATGTCATAGCCGGGGGTGAAGGGCAGTTTAGGCCCACCCGGAACTTTACCAGACATCCATAGCAGATCGCCAAAGGCAACCCCGGCAGCCTGTACCTTCACGCGAATTTCCCTATCACCGGGTAGGGGCAATTCAGCTTGTTCCCACTGCAAAACGTCTGGTCCCCCATGCTGCCGAACGACAAAATAACGGTAGGTCATGCTACCTCCTTCCTGAAATCTCGGCCTTCAGTATATCGGATGGAGATAACATGCGCCGAATTCTGGCATTCACATTAAAGATAAGGTTTGGAAAGGCTTAACGAATCCGCAGATAATTAATAGAGCTAGGGCGGAAGCCGACAATCTGGTAGAAATCGCGGGCGTTGGCATTGCCGCGTGAGATGTTCACATAGAGGTGGGTCAGATTCAGGCTGCGTCCATGTCGCATCGCCGCTTCCAGCAGTGCCACGCCGACCTGCTCACTGGCAAACTGCGGCTTGAAGACCATATCGTCAATCCAGCCTTTAGCCCCGGTCAAGGTGCGCACCAGCGACAGGGCCACAAAGCCGATAATTTCGTAGGGTGGCTGCGTTGATTCGGCGACAAAAAGTTGCAGCGAGGCCGATTCACGAAAACGCTGGGCCACCGAGCGCCAATCGGTATCGCTGGCCTCAGCGGGGTTCATGTCCTTGCGCAGCAAGTCAACAATCGCATCCGAGTCAACCACTTCGGCGCGGCGGATTTTGAAGGTTGTCGGATCTTCGTCGGGACTTTTACGCTCCTCAACCATGCGCAGATAGCGGCTCATGACCTGCCGGTGGGTGCGGAAGGGCAGGCGGGGCACATCCGCGGGCTTAAGAAGCTGGATGGCGTTCGCATCATCCCCGGCTTTCAATTCACCCCCTACCGGACGCGCCCGGTAAAAGATAATAATGCCGCTGGCGGGTGGCCCTTCCGGGAAGGAATGGACGCCCAATACTTCCAGCAGTTCGACGTCCAGTCCGGTTTCCTCACGCGCCTCGCGGATAGCCGCTTCCTCGACACTTTCATCGGCTTCAATGAACCCGGATGGCAGCGCCCAGCGACCCGTATGAACTTTGCCGCCGCGCTGCACCAGCACAATTTTATCCTGCACCTCGATAATCAGGCCGACGCCGGGCACGGGATTGGTGTAATGGATGTAGCCGCAGCTTTGACAGGTGGCCCGCAGGCGGTTGCCAAATTCGCGCTCGATGAGGGTGTCGCCGCAAACCGGACAATACGTTGGGTCAGGTAAGGTTGCCATTGATTCGTTTTAACACGGCCTTTGCATCACGATGGTTGGGCTTGCGCTTGATGACCTCTTGCAGCAAATCACGCGCCTGTTCCCATTCCTTCAACTGATAATAGCATAAGGCCATGTTGTAGAGCGTCGGGGTTTCCGGGCCAACTTCATCACGCGACTGCTCAAGAAATTCCAGTGCCTCCTGATAAAAATCCAACTCGTACAGCAGCAGACCGATGTCGAAGGCCATGTCTTCGTTAAGGGGATAATACATATCCCACACGTTGCGCAGCACCTGATAAAACTCGTCCTGCTGGTCGGATGAAGCGGTGCGCGTAATCTCGGAGAGCCGGGGCATCGCCAGCTTGAACAGTCGTGCATCATACCCGCTCAGGCGCAGATAGGCGATGATCTCGTGAAGTTCCATCGTGTCCAGCACGCGCTCAAGATGCATTTTGATGACGAAAAAGGTGTCGGGGCCAAATCGTTCGACATTGGCGTCGTAGGCCAGTTTCGTATGCGTAAAATCGTGATCGCCAGAGAGCAGCGCCACGACATTAATCGAATGATGTTGATAAGAGGTCGTCAGGACTTTGCCGCCGCTGTTAATCATATAGCGGGCGAAGGCATGGTAGTTCACGGAGTAGGAAAAGCTGCCGTGATTCACCAGACCCGGCGCGTCACGATCATCAATATCCTCGGCGCGGTGATAGCCTTTGTCCGCGCTGAGCACCATCATATCCCCCTTCGACAGCTTGCGCAGCCGCTCCAGACAATCAATGCCCGTGTTAGGGAAGAGGATGTGCGTCTCGTCAAAATTTTCGGCGTAATGCTTCAGGACGCCATCCAGTGCAGGCTGTTTGTAGTGGGGCAGTTTCACTTTAGTATAGACGTAATCGAGGTCGATTTGCTCGATGATCTGGGCCGGGGATAGGCCGTTAGTAGTGGCGGGCATCCCGGTGATGGTTGCCAGCCCTTCATATAACTGCCCATCCTTGACCATGAACAGGTCATGCGGGATGCTGTCGAAGAGATAATTGGCGATGACGATGATGGGACCTTTTAGACTACCTGTTTTAAGCGACTTGCCGCGGATTTGCAGGTCAAGGTGGTCAGTTTTGGCCGCATCGAACAGGGCAATATCGACGATGCCACTGTCAAAAAAGTCTTGTAAACGGCTGTGTTTGCGCCATTCGTCAATATTCTGCTGGGCGAAATCGGTCATGATGTACTGGTAGGGTGGCAGATCAGGATGGAAATGATCCAGCGATTTGAGTAAATGATAGGCAAAACGCCCGTGACCGGAGCCTAATTCGACAATCGTCACCGGGGCAGATGGTTGGACATCGCGCATATAGGCGGCAATGATGGCCGCATAGGCCCGTGCAACGGTGGGGTTGCTGGTGACATAATGAGGAACTTCGCCTTCGCGCCAGGCGTCAACCCCTTTTTGCTCATAATAGTCGCGCTGTAATTCCCAGATGGGTGATTGGGAGAGGGATGTTTTCAATATAGGAAGGACTTTCTTCTGGGTGGCGGTAGGTGCACTTAATTTTACCAACCTTTGGTTGACTGTGGCTACAGGTAATTCGGGCAGGGCGAACGTTCGGCAAGAGACGATATCCTTGTAACTACTCAACCGGGGGATTTAGTATTGCCTGAAGCTCCGTTTTTCGCTCGGTCTTACTTTCAAACTGTTCAACAATTATGAGATGTCCCTTGTCGTCGATATCGAAGTAAACAATATGCTCAGACGATATGCTGTACGAAAATCCCCCTGCTCCGTCGAGATAAAAGTTTGACCCACTAATCGTCCAACTGGCATGTTCTATAGTCATCATGAATCTGGATAGCGTCGCGAAGTGCCTGTCGTGACCAGCGTGACGGTTACGACTGAGTGATTCCGTAATCCATACCCGTTTCCCGATAAGAGAGTGCAGCCGGTTGGATAAGTCTTCGATATCGTAATTAAACACGTTACACTCCCCTAATGATGCTGAGATTTAGTAAGAAAATTAAAAACAAAGTGTATCAAGTGCACGATTTTGAAAGCAAATGTCCTGGCGACATCATCATATATTAATGATAGTGCACACACCGTGATAGATAACCTCTTGAGGAGTAAGCGAAGTTAACGTCTGGTGAAAAACGATTGACAGCACGGGGTAAACCATAGACACTACCCCGTATGAGCGAACAACACGATAAACCACAACCTATTTCGGAATTTCTGCGCCAGCGTTTGACGCTGACCATTTTTGGCGGCGTGGCGCTTCTGCTGGTGATCGGGGCGGTTATCGGCTTGCTGCTGCCGGGTGATGAATCTCCTGAGGACAACCCCACATTGCGTGGCAAGATTGCTTATCTGTCCCCGGCAAGTTCCTTTGCGACTAATCTCCACATCATCGACATCGCCACCAATGAGAGCCGCCAGCTCACCGATTTTTCGTATGGCATCGAAGAGCATTTTAGAATCAGCAATGACGGCAATTATATTGCTTTTGCGGCGCGGGCCCTTGAGGAGAATCAGCGGGCGCTGGATGTATTTATGGTAGAGATTGACAGCGGTAAATTGACCCAGCTCACCAACTGTGCTCAGGCCAACGCCTCCTGTTATGAACCAGGCTGGCACCCCAATGGCGATTTCGTCGGCTACACCCGCGAGGAACTCGACCCCGACCTTGACCCGGCCAATCGCAAACGGGCGTGGCTGGTCAATATCGACAGCCTCGAATCGCAGTTGTTGTTTGATGATGAGCAAATTGTCGGGCACTCGCCAGTATGGGGTGGTGAGGGTGAGCGGGTGGCGCTGGTGTCGACCAATCCGTCCGGCATCTTGATTTACGATTATGCGACGGAAGAAGTCGCCTATTTCAACACGGTGCAGGATGTGATCGGTGTCTTCTCGCCGGATGGTGAAATTTTCCTGTATCCGCAGCTCACACAGGGTGCAGCCAATGCGACCTACTATAATCAGCTAGAACTGGTCAATTTCGAGACCGATATCCAGTTTCCGCTGAGCGGCGGGCAGCAGGCTCCCGTTGAGGATATGCAGGCGGCCTTCACACCCTCCGGGAATGCGATTGCGACGGTGCGCCGCTATCTGGATAACCGCTATACCAGCGGGGGGCAGGTGTATTTTGTTGATCTGGAAACGGGTGATGTGGCCCCGATGGTGGTTGACGGGGCATACAGTCACGGCTCGATAAGCTGGGACAGCACGGGTAATCTGGTGGCGATGCAGCGCTTCAGCTATGACACGACGCAGGTGGACGTTCTGGTGTATGACCGCCGCGATGGCAAGTTGTATCTGGCGGTGGAAGACGCCTTTTTGCCAAGATTTATTCAGGAGTGACCAACCGTAACCC
>JAKEEQ010000284.1 GCA_022616515.1 Chloroflexota bacterium
CGCCACCACGAGTGAGTCAAAGGCATTGCCAATCGTCTCGCCCGGTTTCCACGGATTGTCCTCGTCCTCGTCTTCCTCCTCGTCATCCGATGCCTCAAATAGGCTCACGGAAATGGACGAATAAGATGCCGAGTCTTGCAGGAGATTGATCCGACCCTGTGCAACCTCGATATTTTCACGCAGGCTGACCAGTTCATCGTATACTCTCAAAACCTCATCTGTGTCCTGTGCATCTTCAAGAAAAGTCTGCATTTGGGCTTCAGCCGCTTGCAAATTGCGAAGGCGACTCTGCAAATCCGTGTACTCTTCGGTCACGTCCTGCCCATTAATCTGCTCGGAATTGACTTCTTCTGTGTCGAGCTTGATATTCTCAATAGCATGGCTAAATTGTTCGGCAGGCACTCTGATGGCGATGGTCCCGGACCGGCTTTCATTAGTGCCACGCACATTCGAACTGACAACCCAGCCACCCATATCTTCTGCCATTGTGGTAATTGATGCAACTTTTTCGGATACGTTCACAACGGTGATGGAAAGTGTGGCTGACTTGATTACAATACGCTGCACCTGCTCACTATTGACTCCATTTGCCTCAGGCTCGAAACCAGTAGTGATGTCATTTGATGGAAGTTCGGCGGGCCTTGATGTGCTGGGGGCTGATTGGGACAGTGTGTTGTCAGCGTCACCAGAGCCACCACATGCTGCAATGATGACCACCACAGTGACAAACAATCCCACCACTAAACTTAACCGTCGCCACATCATAAACCTCCTCTGCACTTAATCGACTTTGGTAATCCAGCGATACTGGTACGGCTCCATGACAACGGCCTCGCTTTTGAGATCAATCGAGCCGGGTGTAATCAGGTCGTCAATCTTATGGCTGAGGCCGCTGGCAATCAGCACTTCTTTGAGAATGAAATGGGGATGTTCGCTGAAATTAGCCAGCACCATCACCTTATCAACCCTGTCAGGACTGCGGACGAAGCCAAAAATATTCCCGTTATGCGTATTCACCAGTTTCATCTCGTTGCCAGCCAGGGCAGGTAATGATTTTCGCAGCTCAATCATGCGCTGAATTTCACTGAACACACGATGTTGTATTGTGCCCGGAATGTCACGCAGGGCGTTGTTTTCCCAGTCTGTATAGGGGCGATGCACCCAGCGGTTATCCTGTGCGATATTGGGGTCGTCTTCGTAACTGTAGTCATTCATCGTTGCTACTTCGTCATTCAAATAAAGCAGTGGAATACCGCCAATGCTCAAGATGATGCTGTGGATGAGCAGATGACGCCGGATGGCATGTTCAATGTATTCGGCAATGCCGAGTTCCAATGCCTGTTCCAGCCCTACCAGCGATGCTGCCATGCCGCTAATCCGCATATCGCCCGTCTTCGGGTTATAATTGAACGGTAGCCCTCGCGCAAAAGTTCCCTCGAAGCGGCCTGTGTAAAACGCATTCAAGAACTGGCGGTGATCAAACCCGTTGATACCAACCATCGCCGCATCTTCATCAGCAAACCCCCACCCGATGTCATCATGCACCCGCACATAATTGACCCATGCGCAGTTGTCAGGAATAGCGAAGCGTTTGGCGAGGGCATAATTCATCAGATTGACTTTGCGGGTCGCTAGCGCATCCCACAGCAGCACCATGAGCATCGGGTTATAGGAAATCTGGCATTCCTTCCCGGCACGATCACCGCGCCCGAAGTAACGCACTACATCATCAGGATGGACGATGGCTTCTGATTTGAACAAGACAGCAGGTGCAACGACCTGCATGATGGCGAAGAATGCCTGTATCAAAAGGTGAGCTTCCGGCTGATTTTCGCAGTTGGTTCCGAGACGTTTCCATGTGAAAGCGACGGCATCCAGCCGGAAAATCTCGACCCCGACATTGGCGAGAAACAGCATTTCGGACAGCATTTCGCGAAAAACGACTGGATTACTGTAATTCAAATCCCACTGGAAGGTGTTAAAGGTGGTCCAGACCCACATGTCGATGTCTTTGAGATAGGTGAAGCTACCCGGTGCTTGTTCCGGGAATATCTCGCGCAAATTCTGTTCGTAGGCATCCGGCATGGTGCGGTCCCGGAAGAAAAAATAATACTCACGATAGGCGTCTTCCCCAGCACGAGCTTTCTCGGCCCACTGATGTTCGTCGGAGGTGTGGTTAAACACAAAATCAATCACAAGGCTGATGCCATTTTCACGAAAAAGATGTGCCAGTTCTCGCAAATCACCCATCGTGCCCAGCGCCGGATCAACCTGACGGTAATCGCTGACCGCATAACCGCCATCACTGTTGTCCTCCGGCGAGAGGAAGAGGGGCATTAAATGGAGATAAGTAATACCGAGTTCTTGGAAATAGGGGATTTTACCGGCGAGATGTTTCAAATCGCCTGCGAAACGGTCAACATAACACACAGCACCCATCATCTGTTCACTCTGAAACCAACTGGTATTCGCTTCGCGTTCGACGTCCAACACTTTGAGTTCGGCGGGGCGTCTCAAGTAATATTCCGCTGCCGCTGCTAGAATGGTTTCGAGATGATAGAAAAAGTCGTAGCGTTCACCGTAGAGAGGGACCAGTGTTTGTAAAATATCGGGCATCTGTCGCTCCAGCCGTTCCCAGAATTTTGTCTGGTCTTCTTGTGGCAGGTCGCTGATAATATTTTCTAAACGAGGTTGCAGACGTTCAAAGGTTTTCTGGCCCTCAATCTGCCAATAATTTGCCATGCATTAATTTCCTCAAGATGTATCCCTATAACCGCCTCCTAGTGTAGCGCACATTCGAGGGGCAGACAGCCATTCTGTCCACCCCTTTACTAAATGCGTCACGTTGTTACATAGGCTGGCATTTCAATCAGTTCCGGCTCAAGGTCATCATCAATCGTCCGCAAGCCGCGAATCAGATAACCACCCCAACCGACGGCACTACCGAACAATCCGGTAAATACGAACATCAAGCCCATACCTGCTCCCGGCCCGGTTCCCACCAGCCAATCGAGTTGCCCCGCAAAAACGCCTCCGGAGGCCATCGACGGCTCAAACAGATAGTCGGCAAGCAGTCCGCCCAGCAGGTAGCCGACGGGCATGGTAGCAGTGCGGACGGCGGTCTGGGCAGCAAAAACACGCCCCTGAATTTTGAGCGGGACATGGCTTTGCCAGAGGGCCATGTTGCCAGCCACGATAAATGGAATGAACAGTGATCCCAGAAATCCACCGAGACTCCAGACGACCACCGTGCGACCTATACCAAACAGCAGATCTCCCAGCAGGAAGGAGAGGCCAGTCGCCGCCAGCACGTTATGGATGCGGCGTTTGGGGCCACCCCAGATGCTCATCAGCAGCGAGCCGATAATACCACCAACGCCCATTGCTGCCTGCACAGTGGCGAGGGCAACTTCATTGTTGCCACTGCGAGCCAGCACCATTGCAGGCATCACCGCAAACCATGTCAGAGCCGCGAACAAATTAATGACCAGCATCACGACCAGCAAACCCATCAGTCCCTCGTGATTTCGGATGTAGCGCAGGCCGGAAACGAACTTTTGCCAGAAATGTTGTCCGACTTCCTCGTCTTCCCCTTCTTCTTTGGGATTCGGGATATGGACATAAAACATCAGGCTAACGGCAAACAAGAATGTGCCGACATCAATCAGCATAATGCCCCCGATATCGATGACTGCCAGCATTGCCCCGGCAAATACCGGGCCAATGACATCCGAAATCGACAGGGACAATGATCGCATACCGTTGGCGCGGGTATAAAATTTCTCAGGGACCAGCACGGTGATAGCGGTTGAGTAGACGGGTCTGTAGAAGGCATCCAATCCACCAACCAGAATCTCGGCGACGTATAGATGCCAGATTTGAAGCTGGTCCGTCGTGTACAACAGCAAAACTCCAACACTGACCAGTCCCATCAATGTGTCGGATACCATCAATACTTTGCGGCGGTCCCATTGATCAACCAGCCCACCCGCCAGCGGACTGACCAGCACTGTCGAGCCAAACGCAAAGAAGCCCATCAGCGCGAGGGTGGTGGCGCTGCCGGTTTGCTGGTAGGCCCAGATGATGAGGGCAAAGCGGGTCATGGTCGTGCCGATGATGGACACCAGTTGCCCGAACCACATGATTATAAACGTACGAATTCCTTTGTCTTTCATGTTTTCTCCCGTTTGTAGAATCAAAAAAGGCTACGAGCGTGTAGCTCGCAGCCTTCAGTTCTCGAAGTTAGATTGGTTGCTAATACACTACACGCAGATTCCTCCAACGTGTAGCTGAACATCCATCATGATATAGAAGGTGGAACTGGTCAGTTTTACAAACATAATGCAACCTCAATCCATACGAGGAACAGTCTAGCAGACTTCGGTTCCATCGTCTATCATTTGGTGATGGAGGTGGAACCGTATGGCTAGATTCAGGCTGCAATCGTGGAATGTAAATGGTATTCGAGCCGTCCATAAAAAAGGTTTCATGGACTGGTTCAACAAAGCACAACCCGATATTGTTGCTTTACAAGAAATTCGTGCCGATGAAAAACAGGTCCCGCAGGAAATTCGTGACATAACAGGTTATCATGGCTACTGGCACGCGGCGGAAATCAAAGCAGGTTACAGCGGCGTGGGAATGCTGACAAAGCATGAGCCGTTGGATATTCGCTTTGGGCTTGGCATTGAAGCGTTCGACGTTGAAGGACGGGTGATGGTTGCGGAGTTTGATCACTTTACGTTGTTCAATGTCTACTTTCCGAGCGGCAGCCACAGTCAAGAGCGAGTTGGATACAAAATGGAATTTAATGAAGCGTTTCTTGAGGAGCTGGAGCGCGTGCGTAAGCAGGGATCATCCATTATCCTGTGTGGAGACGTGAACATTGCCCACAATGCGATTGATCTGGCGAATCCAAAGGGAAACGAGAAAAATTCGGGTTTCCTGCCGATTGAACGAGCTTGGATGGACAAAGTGACAGGGTGCGGGTATGTCGACACGTTTCGTCATTTGTATCCTGATGTTGTGGACGCATATTCGTGGTGGACGGCGCGTGGCACGGCGCGGCAGAAGAATGTCGGCTGGCGCATTGATTATTTTCTCGTTTCAGATGATCTCGTGCCCAATCTGCGCGATGCGACGATACACGCGGAGATACTTGGGTCTGATCACTGTCCGGTAGGACTGGAAATTGAGTTTTAGAAAACGAAGGGCGACCCCGCAGAGGATCGCCTTTTTTGACCCA
>JAKEEQ010000285.1 GCA_022616515.1 Chloroflexota bacterium
ACATGATGCCCGCCTGATTCAGTTGCGTGTCGGTACTGCTACACTGTCTCCCCGTGCGCAGCACACCAAAATCACAATGCAGTGCATCAGTAATCCAGGCATTAGCATCTGGATAATCGGCTGTCCAGCTCATGAGCCACATCGTGAACCGCGCTGTTTCCGCTGTATCCAGCGTGCTGTGGGCGTTATCCACTACCGCCTGCCGGGAGACAGGAACCAACTCAAAGACACCTTCCGCACATCCCAGATTCACCTGCCACTGCTGGATAATCGCCTGCCCGATAGCCAGTGAAACAGGTTCATTTGCGACCGCCAGTGATAGGCGCACCGGGAAATTCGCACACTGCGGATAGCCCGCCTGCGCCAGCAGTTCCTGCGCTTGAGCCGCATTAAAGCCAGCCCCGGCCACACTTGGCGCGGCGATTGCCGTCAGGGGAGTAAAGCGATTGACGCCCTCATAAACATTGTTTTCTACAACACCAAGCTGTTGGGCGATGACATCCCGGTCAATTGCCGCCGACAGGGCACGCCGCACCAGCGGGTTGCCGGACATCTCAAATTCATAGCTGAACCCCACTAACCAGATGGTTTGACCTGACCTGTCCCGGATCATGTCGTCGTGACTGATACTGATAATGTCGGCTCCTGCTTGCTCGATTCGGGCAATGTCCAGCGTACCACCTACCAGCCGATTTGCAGTGGTTGCCGGGTCCAGATCGAAACGAATCTCGACGCGCTCAATATCACCCTCCCGCTCAAGGGGCCACTCTGGATTGGCTTCCAGTATCATATGCTGCCCATCCCATGCATCTACAATCCATGGGCCGCTGGTTGCCAGATTGCTTGCCTGTGGATAGGCTCCCTCATCCGGAACCAGTTCGGCAGGCAGCGGGCGATATTCAGGCAGAGCAGTGAGTGTTAAAAAGTAGGCCGCTGGAAACAACAGGCGGAATTCAACGGTCGTATTATCCAGAGCACTGACACCGATGAGGTCATCAAGCATTGCCTGATCAATTACCCACAGGTCCAGCCGGTGTTGCAGCGAGAAACACCCTTCGATAATTGCCAGATTAGTTGTAATTGGAGACGGTCGGCGCGGGTCGCAGGCACGCTGGATGGCAAAAACCACGTCCCCTGCCGTCACAGCACGAATGGCCCCACCATCTGTATCCATCCACATGATGTTATGACGCAGGTTGAAAGTCCACGTCAGGCCATCCTGACTAACCTCCCAGCTTTCGGCCAGATACGGCACAATCTGACCGCGTCTTGCATCAAAACGAGTTAGCCCCACAAATAGATTTTCCAGCAAATCCCGTGCGTCCAGATCAAAACGCGATACGGACACCGGATCGAGTGTTTCCGGCGGTTGCATCGCTATGGTGAGTTGTTTTATGTTGTCCTGTGCATAACCCGGCAGTACTGGCAAAAAAAGTATAATTATCAGTACTACAGCAATCAGTCGCTGCATCATACATTCCTCATCGATTGTTTCTCGGCAAACAGTGGCGTATTGTACACGAAATCCATCGACTGATTCCCGCGATTTGCCTACGTTAATAGAACCCACAGCACGGTCAACACAGCATCAACACCGAAATAAATATAGTATCGCTGTCGGGCAAAGTACCAGCTTGCGGCAGCCAGAATAGAGATGATGACCAGTCCCACCCCGGCCTGCCATGATTGTTCGTCGAGCCACCAGATAGCGGTTATACTCTTGGTTGACCAGTAAGCAATCAGCAGGATGATTCTTTTCTGGTCAATATTCCAATCAATCTTGACCGCGCCAACTGCCAGCCCAACAACCACCCACAGCGCGGACAGCCAGATGACGGATAGATTGCGCGGTTCGTTTTGTGTCTCTTTTTCGTGCCAGTTCGAAACCACCGCATAGACCATTTCGTCACCTTCCAACGTGGCCCATCCTGCGTTCCACTGTCTATCCTCATTTTCCCAGAATGAAACGGGTGATGCGTCTACCGCGACTTCACCTACTGTCCGCAATCTCGCCTGTCCATCCGCCGAAAAACCAATGATGCCTGCTTGCCACTGTCCATCAATCAGAGCCGCAACCGTGACGCTATTTCCAGACTTATTCAGCCAGCGTAAAACCTGCGCTCCAACATTCAACGGCTGTGCTCCTGTTCGGGCGAGGAACTGATAGTCAACAACCTCTGGCGCGTCGGTGCTCTGTGTACCGTAAATGACGGCTGTTTCGTCCTCTGTGGTGACCAATTCAAAATCTGTTAACCACCGATTTTCAGGAATGGTGATTGGAGACACGACTGTCTCAACGTCAAATTCTCGTTGTTGCAGTTGTTCAAGGGTATACTCGCGCTGGCGTACTTCGGTGCTCAGGGCCGCCGTCCACGCAAGATGAACCGTCTCGCCTGCACTCGCCACCGCAAAAAACGTGGCATCCGGCAGTATTTCCAGCGGAAAACGAGGACGGCCTGTAATATCGAGAATGTTATACAGCAGTGGCTGGGCAAATTGTTGACGGTTCTGCCACACGATAACTGCGCCGCCTGCTCCCAGTGGGGCTGCGTCAAAGTCGATGATGTCGGCCTCTGCCAGTCGAACAGGCCGCAGTGAAAATTCCCCCACCTGATTAATTTGCGCGTGCCACAATTCATCACGATCATTCAGCCAGAAAATGTGAAAGACACCTGTGTCTAAGACGGGGATAGCTTTCCAGCGGACGGGAATTCCTGGTAAATCCCCGTGTCTGATCGTTTTTTCGTCAGTCATCGACTGGTACACAAACTCATTTTTACCGTCAGGATGCCATAAATAGCCATGACCAAACACCAGTGGCTGCATCAGCGGTGTGGCGGGCGATGACGTCCAGATATTGGCAGGGGGTGGGGTAATAGGAGGTGCTGCATTAAATAAAGCCACAACAATTCCCGTTAAAATGATTATAATGTTAAGTAATCTCGTCATGTCTTAAAGGTAATTCCATGAGTAATGAGAACCGTCGTCCATTTAAACAAACTGGCTCATTGGATGGTCGCCGCCTACCCCCGCGTGAAACAACGCTGTCGCCACGCATCAGCTTTACGGATCGCGCCTCTCGTGCACCCAGCCATCTGCTGGCGCAGGTTGGTCAGGAGGACGGGTCCATTACCACCGTTGGCATGACGGTCAAGCCGAAGTTAATCATCGGTCGCGAAGACCCCAGCATTAACTACATTCCTGACCTCAATCTGTCTGAGTTTAACGGTCAGGCCGCTGGCGTTTCCCGGCAGCACGCCTTCATCGTGAAGGAAGAAGGTCAACTTTTCTTGCTGGACAATAATAGCAAAAACGGGACCTTCCATAACGACGACAAACTGGATTCCAGCGAGAAGGTGCTTTTACAGGATGGTGATTTAATTGTCCTTGGACGCTTACCCGTTGTCCTATATTTCGTTTATGACTAAACGCATTTCGTATTGGCGCAGCGTCTGCCGATAGCCCAGTGCCTGCATCGGCTGTACAATAATATCATCTTCTCCCACATTCAACATACCTGATGTGGCCTTCGGGAATTCTTGCAGCACGGAAGCAAGCAGTGCCTGAGCTGCCTCTTCGCGGTTGTCGATGTCGGGTGAAATGCCAGCATCCCAAACCTGAACACGCTCAGGGCCAAACCATCCGCCTACATACCCGACAACGGAGCCATCAGACGTCAACAGACGAGTGCTCCAACTTTCCATCAGGCATTCAAGCGAGTTTTTCTGGCGCTGCCATGGATTTTCCACCTCATGAAACTGATCATAATACTGCAATACATCATCTGCCTTGCCCCTGACAACACTGAACTCACCGGGAACTCTCGTAGAGACATCCATCACGCCTCTATCGAAAATCACCAGTGTCCTCAGTTTTTCAAATCCCATTGTTTGATACAGATCAAACGCCCCGACATTCTGCGTAATCACTTCCAGCGTCAGATATTTCAGACTTAACTGCTGTGCATTTTCAATCAACGATTTCAGGATAACACGCCCGATTCCCTTGCGACGATATTCTGGCACAACCCCCATGACGCCAATCCAGCCCCGGTTATCCCGAATACCCAGCATACAGGACCCCAATATATTGCCCTTACTGTCAATGGCAACCCGGCTCCGGTCAATATCGAGATCTTCTCTAAATATCAAGCCCTGCATACTCTCCGGCGATACATGCAGCGGCACAAAATAGTCTGAATAAGCTTCATTTACTGAGTCAACGTAGGCATTAAAATCAACGTCGCTGATCGGTACAAGCCGGTATTCCATCAATTATTTCCCTTCCATGAGTATTCAACTAATCGTATATCATAAATCGATGTTTCATCAAAACCTCTTTCAGTTATGGTATAATCAAGAAAGCGAATTGGGGTTCAATTCGCGTTGACTTTTAGACATCCCCCGACTATTATTAGAACACCAGTTCTATAGAACAACCAGGATATATAGCCGAATGAGCAAGAAAAGTGACAATAACAATAATCAGGACGCTCGCGCTAAAGCATTAGAGGCGACCCTTGCCGACCTCACCAAGCGGTATGGGGAAAATGCTGTCATGCGACTGGGCGATGCTGATAATATTCTTAATGTCGATGTTATTTCGACAGGTTCCCTTGCTGTGGACCTGGCCCTGGGTATTGGGGGCCTTCCACGTGGACGTGTAACCGAGATTTATGGCCCGGAAAGTTCTGGAAAGACCACACTCTGCCTTAGTGTCATCGCTCAGGCTCAGAAGATGGGTGGCGTTTGCGCGTTTGTAGACATGGAACATGCCCTTGACCCGCGTTATGCCGAGCGTCTTGGGGTTGATATTGATAATCTGTATATTTCCCAACCGGATATGGCAGAACAGGCGCTCGAAATCGTAGAGGCCCTTGTCCGCTCCGGCGCGGTGGATGTCGTCGTGTTGGACAGCGTGGCGGCGCTTGTGCCTCGTGCGGAAATCGAAGGCGAGATGGGTGATGCCCATGTCGGTTTGCAGGCCCGCTTGATGAGCCAGGCACTCCGCAAGATTTCGGGGGCCATCAAGCAAACCAACACAATGATGATTTTCACCAATCAGCTTCGTGAAAAGATTGGCGTGATGTTCGGCAACCCGGAAACCACCAGCGGTGGTCGCGCCCTGAAATTCTATGCCAGTGTCCGGCTTGATATTCGCCGTATACAGGCTATCAAAAAGGGTGCTGACATTGTGGGCAATCGTACCCGTGTCAAGGTCACGAAAAACAAAGTTGCCCCGCCGTTCCAACAGGCTGAGTTTGATATTATGTATAACGAGGGCTTCAGCCACGCAGGTGACGTGATCGATCTTGGCACAGAGTTTGGCATCATCGAAAAGCGTGGTGCATTCTATCGCTACAACGATGGCATAATCGGTCAGGGCCGTGAGAACGCGAAACAGTATCTGTCCGAGAATCCTGAGCTATTGTACGAAATCGACATGCTCATTCGCCAGCAAGTTGGTGTTTCTATCTCGATGTCCAGCAAGGAATACGATGAAGAATTTGTCGAGGAAGAGTAAATTCACCCTTCTCATTGATTTTTAACTGGTCAGAATGCTCACCTCTGCTAATATGGGGTGAGCATTTTTGATAGACATAAGGATGAAGCAGTGCAAGAACCAGTCTACGTCAAGCCTGTAGAGGACACCCCTCCCGGCTCTGGCGCGTCCATTTTTTCGCTCATCGTGACCGCAATCGTATTTTTCGCATTGGGCGCGTTCATGGCTTTCATCTTTCAGGGGTCATCCGACGATGACGCGCTTCCATCCTCCAGCGTCGAGATAGCACGGGCTGTTGAAGCAACCTTCGTCGCGCTGACACCAACCGCTACGCCTCTCCCAACTCGTGTTCCAACCGACCAGACCTTGGCCGAGCATAACCCATTTCTTGGGGATGAAGATGCACCGATTGTGATGGTCGAATTTTCTGACTACCTGTGTCCATATTGTGCCCGGTTTCATACAGAGACTCTTGAACCGTTGATGGCACATTATGATGGTTTGGTGAAATTTGTCTATCGCGAATACCCGATCATCGGCGGGCAGCTTTCCGCTGATATATCAGCCGCCGCCCAATGTGCAGCTATTCAAGACAAATACTGGGAATTTACAGACTTAATCTGGCTTAATCAGATCAGCCTCGAACGCCAGCAAGTGACCCCCGAATTATTGGAAGAATATGCCCGGACTGCTGAGGCGGATGTTGAAGAGTTCAACGCCTGCATTGAGAATGGCACGGGTTTCAACAACGTCGTCGTGGATTATGAAGCCGGTCGTAACTATAACATCAATGGAACTCCGGGCTTTTTCATCAACGGCAACCGTTTTACCGTTGGGGCAGCACCGCTGGAAGTTTTCATTGACGCGATTGATGCAGAACTAGAACGGATGGGAATCACACCTCCAACGGGTTCGTAATGGCTTGTGTAGAACACACAGACCCCGGAATTTTCCATTGCAACTTCGTTAGATTAGTGGTTATAATGCCGTTTGTATGAGGCATAGTGGCCTCTTTAGTCATGAAAGCACAATTCTCAAAGAGTTGAGGGAGCATTTGCAATGTCAAATGACAATGTAATTGACACGCCGGAAGAAGAAGTGGTTGTCGAGGAAACCGTCGCCACTAAAAACAGCCCGGCTGTCGAAGAAACCGCCAGCCAAACTCCAGCGGTGAAATCCATTGCGGAGTTAAAACCGAAAATGCAAATAAGCGGTAAAGTCCTTGCCGTGAAGCTGTACGGTGCGCTGGTAGATATTGGCGTCGAGCGTCCAGCACTGCTGCACATTTCGCAGCTAAGCGACAAGAAGGTCCAAAATGTTGGCGATTTCGTCAAAGAAGGCCAGGAGATTCGGGCCTATGTCCTTACCAGAAACGAAGCCAAGCAGCGGGTAGAACTCAGCCTTGTTAAACCACCGGCCCTTTCGTGGGATGAGATGATGGTTAACGATGTTGTCAATGGCAAGGTGGTTCGTGTCGAGAAGTTTGGCGTATTTGTCGATATTGGTGCAGAACGTCCCGGCCTTATTCATGTCTCCGAACTTGCTAACGATTATGTGGAATCACCGGGCGATGTTGTGAAGGTGGGCGATGAAGTTGAAGCCCGCATCATCAATGTTGACCGGCGCAAGAAGCAGGTTGACCTGAGTATCCGCGCTCTGCAAAGTCGGCCAGTCGTTGAAGAGCAAGAAGATGACGATTCAATGACGGCGATGGCAATTGCCTTGCAGGAAGCCCTGCAAAACAGCGACCGTCAAATGAGCCGCAAAAAGGCCAACAAGCGCAATAGACGCGACCATTCATCTATGCAGGATGACATCATCGAGCGTACGCTGCGCCATTCTAAGTAAGGGACACGCCAACCTACTCCCTCACTCGAGAATACAATGACGGCTGTTGCCATGATAGCCGTCATTTTTGTTCCCAAATTACAATTCTTCGTCCTCAATGGACCATGCGCGGATGGCTGAAATAACAAAGAGTCCAACCATAAGTATGGCCGATGCGACACAGTACTGGCACCACTTTTCGAGGACAAAAGCTTCGATGTACGTCAGATAGGCGGAATAAATAACGCCAAACAGGGTTAACATGAACATGATGGTGCGGCCATACATCGTGATAAAATCTATCCGACCATCTAAAACCAACAGCAAGAAGAATGTCACGTACGCTCCCAGACCTAACGCGGCCACCGGAATACCAAAGGCTTCTGAGTATGCGCTGCTCTGGACCGCGTTACAGTCGAGTTGACCACTGTCCACACAAATGATTTCCTCATCGGCAAATGTCGTGTAGGTGAGATAGCCAGCGATGCCCATGCCAACAATTGTAAATATGATGGCGACAATAACCAACCAATTTCTGCTGTTTAGCTGGCTTCCGCTGATCAATGTTGTTTTGGTTGTCATATTTTCATCCTCCTGTCAGCTATAATAGCGGTGGTCGTGGTCAAGTAAAAGTGAGTTTTTGTATAGAAATCGGTGTACATGAGCGGTGAGATGAGAACATCCACATCTTCCTCCAACCTTCCATCACCACGAGGAGGGCATTCGTGATCAAATTTTTCACCGTTGTGTTTGGCCTCTTGCTTGTTGTGCTATTTGGTTCCATGACGTTCTCACGCCGCTCAGAAAGCACTGCATTCTGGATTTTGACCCGGCAGAGCACCAATCAGCCTCGCCAGTACAATTACATTTTATCACTGCCAGATGGGCGTGCGCCGCGCCCTATCGCCACACCGGCTGGCACAACCGACAATTCAAACTGGTTTATCGACTGGCTTCCCGATACCAACACCATCTTCTATCTCAATCAAGATGTTTATGCACTGAATATCCGCAGTGGAAAATCGCAACGCATCATCGAATCCACTGGCACAATCATCGGCTTCGATACCCTGTTGTCCCCCGATGGAGATTGGCTGTTGATGGAACTCAGGAACAGCGTGAACACCCACCTGTTCCGTATCGAAACCAACCGGAACACAGCCCATCTCATTGCCGAAATTCTCAGCGTCACCAGTAATATGACGTGGTCCGATGATGGGAGCACGATCTATTTTATCAATTTCGTGAATGACCGGTTTCGTCCGCTGGCCTCTGATGGGCGTTCGATTACGGAGGTCACATGGGGCCAACGCTTCGAACAATTTTCTTCCGACGGTACACAAAAAGCCTACTACGCGCAAGATGCGCCCAATGTGTGGCAGATAGAGACATTAGCAACAGGCTCTGTCACCCCGCTTACACAACCAGATAAACAATATCGCCTTGTTAATTGGTTCTCGAATGACTGGATTGTGCTTGAGGAAATACCTGATAGAACCAGTTTTGATTATGACAACACGCAGCGATACTTTCGGGTGCGTCCAGATGGTTCTGAATTCGCCCCACTTTTTGTTGCCAAAACCAGCTTTTCGAACCAGATTATGCCCTTCTGGACCGATCAGTGGTTCTACGTTAATTCACTCGACGGTGAAAACGAATCTCTGCACCGAGTTAACATCGAAACCGGGAAAAGTCAGCGGATCATAGCTGACTTCCTGCCATTCACCATCAATGAGGTAGTGAATTTTTACGATGGAACCGCTCGCACAGTTCGGTTGCTCGGAGATTGGATCATCTGGAGAACGCCGGGCGAAAACACCCGTATCATGCAAACGCGCCTGGATGGTACAGATACACGCAAGGTGTATGATGTGCCCGCAAGTGCCAGAACACCGGAACTCATTTCCAGCCCCGATAATGAATGGCTTTACATCGCTTTCTTCGATAGACAGGGTGCATGGAGTGTTGACCGCGTTCATTTGCTCGACGGCACGGTTGAGAAAATGTATAACAGCAACCACAAGCTCATAGCTATATCTCCTATCGTTGACCGACCCCTTCAACTATATTGGTCTGGTTTGCTGGTTATCTTAACTGGAGCCTTTCTTATATTATTTTTCAAATAGAAAATCAAAAAGTGTTGCTAGTACCCATCACCGGATACTCGAAAAAAACAAATAATGTGCTAAACTCTGCGAAACTACATCTGGTTTGCTTGTTTAAGGAATTCCTCCATGAGTTTACGCCGTACAGTCGTTATTGCCCTGTTGTTATCAGTCCTGCTGCCAGTGCCAGTGTTGGCTCAGGATGATGGTACTGCCAGCCTCGCTAGCATTACGAGCGCCTATGCACTGACGGCGAGTTCCACCAGTTATGCCATTGTAATTGATGAAAACACGGAACAGACCATGTTTCTGACACGAGGCGAAGATGAACTCACCTTTACCTCAGAGTTGGATGTATCTCATGAGGCACAGGTCAATGCTGGGGCACTGCGTGGTCAGCTTGAGTACGAGGTTAGCCAGAGCCAGACAGTGGGTGCGGGCGAACCATCCGAGGCCGCTGTTGAACTAAAATTTGCGACAATTGTGGATGATCAGGGGGTTGTATTCCTGAATCTGGATGCTACTGCCGAAGCGCTTCGGCCCGGTATTCCATCAACGTGGCAGCCGATTGGCGAAACGGCAACACTGCCTGCCGATACAGAACTCCCGATTGAACAACTGATTACCTTTATCAATCAGGCCCGTCTTGATAATAATGTCAGTACATGGCTCACCGAAGCCAGCGTCATTGAAATTGAAGAACTTGGCGAGGACGATATTGACGATGTTCCTGTGGTGGGTTATCGGGTAACATTGGATTTGCGTGAAGCCCTCGCCGCACAGGGTATCGATCTGGCAACCTTGCTGGGCAACGATGTTTTTGCTGAATCGGGCATCAATGCCCTGCTGGGCGGCGCAGACTACTCCCTTGAAGTGTGGATTTCGACCGAGGATGGACGTGTCCGAGAACACACCATCACACTGGAGTTATCAGGTGCGCTGGGCGAAGGCGATTTGACAGGCGAACTGTCAGACGCTATGTTGAATTATGACTATGCTTTTGAACAAAATATCGAGCTTGCCGGCTTCGATGTTCCCTATGTTATCGGTGCATATCCGTGGATTGGATCGTCAACGACCCCGCAGGAGACTGCGGCGCATGAGTGGACGCTGATGTGCGTGTTGACCAGCCCCAGTCAGGCCGAAGGGCAAGGGCTACGTTACCGGTGAATACATAGGCACGTGTGGGTGACGCTCCAGCCTGCACCTGTGCGCCACACGATTAAACAGGCTGAGGGTCTAAGCCAGTGTTGTGTGGATATAAAACCACTGGATAACATGGGCGAGGAGGACGTTACCCCCGCTGGGGGAGATGGCCCGGAGCGGAGCCAGCGGTAACGCAAACCCGCTCCACCTTTGAACACATGAGTACCACAAAGGAGAAGCGCTCCTCCCCGTGGCAAACAACGGGGTTTCCGTGCGGATTTTTTATGAAAACTTTAACAATTTTTGTCGCTGCCATTTTTATCCTCATTCCGGTCGTTCAAGCCCAGGATGGTAATCTTGAAGATGTCATTGCGGCTTACGAGGGTTATGCTGGTTGGACATCCTATGCAGCGCAGTCGTCGGTTCGCATGCAGCTTGCCTACTCGCTGAATACGCAAGATGAGAGTTTTAGCCGGACCCAAAGTACCCTGCGCGGTTTCGATGCGCTTTATGATGTTGGCTCTTCGAGTGTTGAGGGGGAATTCACCGAGCAGCAAACCGGACGTGTAATTACAGGCAGAAGCGTGTCTCGTCCTTCAGAACTCTCGGCGACTCTGGATGTGATTGGTATCGACGGCACAGTTTATGTCGCTGGCGAAATGGAACGTGACGCAGATAGCATCTCAATGGATGAGTTTGCAGAGGCTGGTGATGAATTTGAAATGCTGCGTCTCGATGAATTCGCTGACTTTAGTGAATTTCGAGACATAAACGAAATGATTGCACTTCTTGAAGATACAGGCAGCGTGGTTTCTGTGGAACGAACAACGACCCGTCAGTACGAAGGCGAACTCATGGTCTATGAACTTGCGGTCGATGTGGAACAGGCTCTTGAAGTGCTGGGTATTGATTTGCAGGCCCAATTCGCGCAATTGCTGGAGCATGATGCCATTGACGATCAGGCTTTGCTGGAGGCGATGGCCGAGAACACTGACCTTTCAATGACGGTATTCCTTGATGCAGAAACCGGGGCGCTTGTCGCGGAAAATATCATCCTGCTGATCAACATCGAGTGGGAAAATGACCAGATCGCCGGTGGATCACTGTTCATCGAGTACTCGTCTGACTATCTGGTGCGCTACGATGCAATCAATCAGCCAGTTGACATCGTCGTCCCCTGAAAAACAAATGGGCGAGAGTGACCTCGCCCGTTCAAATTAGCCACCTTTAGCAGCCTCAGTTTCCGCCGGGATAGTGAATTTAAACGTTGTCCCAACACCTGCCTCTGTTTCAAGCCACAGGTGACCATTGTGTGCCTCTACCAAGCCTTTGATCAGGGACAATTCGATGCCACTATGCCCCAATCCCTCGATGATATTGTTGTTCGTTCTATTTACCGGGTTGAAAACCACATCGTAGGCATCTTCGGGGACTCCGCCGCCCTGATCACTAATCGAAACCAGAACTTCCCGTGATGTGTCGCTTCCGTTCAATTGGTAAGCGGCCATCACACGAACACTGCCATCCGTTGGCGATACCAGATATGCATTATCAATAAGGTGAGTGATGACCTGACTGAGCGCACTACGGTCTCCTTGAATTATCAACTCATTATCGACAATATAAAGGTCCAGAATGATGCCCTTTTCGCTGAATTTGTGACGGCTGTTGGTAATGGCATCGTCAATAAGATCCACCATATTCAGTGAGTGCCTGTTTAACTCTGCTGTACCTGACTCCAACAAACTTGATGCCTGAATAAGATCGCTAATCAAGCTATTCAGACGGTCAATGTTAGTCTTCACGCGGGTCAGGAACTCATCTTGCAGCGCACTCAATGCTCCAACCGACTCGCCCATCAATACGTCAACATAGTGCGATATGGCCGAAATGGGAGTAACCAATTCCTGCGAAAGCGAGCGAATCGTCCCCGCATCGATTGACCCGGCTTCACGGATTTCACTGCGGGCTTCCTGTAACTTGATTTGTTCCCATTTCAAGTTCTGAAGCTGCTGCTGTGCTTCCATCAATTTCTTTTCGAGTTCGCTGCGTTCTTTGTTCAGGTCCTCAATCATATTGGTGAGTGTACCGACGCCTTCGGCTCCAACTTCACGCAGACGGTCCCGGTCTCCCTCAATACGTGCCAGCAAGGCATCACGTTCATTGGAGGTTCGCGCCAGATTAGCCCGCATCATGTTATGGTCAGAATTGACCTGATTCAGTTGCGCCTGTAACTCCTGACGCTCTTCATTGGCCTGTTGCAGCAGTTCAAGCGTCTCATCAAGTTCTATTTTCAGTGAATCATTGTGAGCAATCATGCGGGCGCGTTCGTTACGCCAACTCTCTCTTTCAGACAAGAAGGCTTCGCGCTCGATTTTCAGATTATCCCGGCTCCTGGCAAGTGCCTCGCGGTCCTTCATCAAACGCGATAATTCTTCCTCAAGGGCCTGAAGTCGAGTTGAGCGCAGCGTTTCATCGGCGATAGCCTCTTCGAGCTTGCGCCGTTCTTCAAGAAGCACCTCACGGTCTTTGATAGCCCGTTCGGCCTGCGCCTTAAAGTACATGCGATCTTCGGTCAGTTGCGCAATCTGCCGTGCTAGCCCAACAATGCCATCCTCAATACCCAGCGACTGCATTTGCGCTCGAATCTGATAGAGTTGGCCTGACAGCGAATCCCGATCTGCCGCAATCGTTGCTTTTTCCTCGGTCAGCGTATCAATCATATCGCGCAGACGCAGTGCAGCGTCCGCGGTGTCACTGGCCTCTCGAATCTGCCCAAGCTGCCGCTCCAGTGATTCCTTTTGCGCCTGCAAATCTTCAAATTCTTTTTGCAGGTCATCAATCATTGTCCGGTAGACTTCAATGTCGTCTTCTGCCGTGACGCTCATCAAGGAGGCTTTGGCTTCTTGCAGCGCGTTATACAGATTAATACGTTCTGTCTTTAACTGCTCACGCTCAAAGGAAAGGACGTTGATGCGCTGGGTGATACTCATGGCATCTTCGCCATCGGAAATCAAATCCTGAACCCGTCCACGTTCGCGTTCGAGATCACCTTCAAGGTGATTGACAAAATTATTCAATTCACGAATCTGAATCTGCGCCTGCTCAAGATTGGCCCGCAGCGCCTCACGGTCGGCGTTATTTTTCTCTGCCAGTTCTCCAATTTCGCTCTCAAGAATGGCCTGAATCGCGTTCGTCTCGGCATCGACCCGTTTCTTAATAGCCGAGCGGCTGATGACCAGCAATCGCGCAGCTACCGGCGCGATGGTCTCCATCAAACGTAAATCATCGGGCGTGAGTTCACGATGTGTATAAGGAAACCCGATTGCCAGTACCCCGACGATAACACCTTCACGGGTTAAAGGTTGGAAATAGGCCGGGCCAATCGGTTCCACGTCGAGCCGTGTATAAAGGTCACGTAGTTCATCGGCAAATTTATCCGGCGTGATAAACTTCTGGCGTTTGGTTTCGATAGCTTGAAGTAGTGTCGGTTGTTCATTGAGGTTCATCGACATGCCGCTGATCTCGTGATTGTTCACCTGATCATAAGCCGCCATGATGTCTGCCCAGCGGTTATCATCAATTGCCATAACCGCTACAACATCTGCTTTGAACGCCTGACATGCTGAAAAGACTATCTGCTTGGGGATGGCATCGGTATCAGGTTCATCCAGCATAACCCCTAACGCTTTGAGCAGTTCCATCGCTTCATTCCGGCCACCCAGTGAGGCTGTTCCGGCAGTTTGTACCCGCACCTTACTTCCCAATGAACTAACCTCATTTTCAGGAGGGGCCTCGACGGTGACCAGCGGCTTGGAAATTGTTTCTGCATAGGTAGCAACTTCGTTGATGGCAATCCTCATGCGGTCGATGACCAGCCGGTAGACAATCACCAGAATCAGGGCACTGCTGGTAAACATTGCCCAGCGGATAGCCCCGATGCCGTTCGTTTCAACCAACGCATACACATGGCCTGCGATAGCGACCATCGCAAACAGGATTTTCATTGGAATGTCGGCGGCTGATGAAAATTCTGTCACCAGAAAAACCACACCGATTCCCGCCGCAATAATTGGTAGCAAGGCCCAGATATTTGCCAGTGCAGATTCTTCAAAAGCGGTGGTGGTGTCCCAGACCGTAAACGAGGCGATCAAACCCATACCAACCATCACCGTCAGGGCGAATGCAACCGTAAGTGGCTCCCGGTCACCATTTTCATCATCAGCCGTCAGGAAAGCCCAACCTACCCAGATAATAATGCTGGTATTAACTGCACGTTCCAGCGGGGCCAGTACATCCATGCTGTCATCGACAATAATGGTATACAAACCACCCAGCATCAAAACCAGCCATGCCAGGGTCGCTGCTCCAAGTGCCATCATATAGCGACTGGCAGCCAGTTCATTTTTTGACCGGGTACGCTGCCCGAACGACATCAAAAATGCCGCCTGATAAATCACAAAAATTACAATGAAGTACAGCAGCTCCCCGGAGGATTCAACAAACAGGTTTACAAAGTCCTGCGCGGTGTTCATTAGCGCTCCTGATTTAACTTTCCGTCAGTATAGCACACTGTTTCAACCATTGATGGATGTTAAATATAAGTTTAGTCCAAATTTGGTAGGAATGGGGTTTAAGTTCATTGCTCATTTGCGATAACTCTCTAAAATATGCACCTGCGGGCACTACTCGTGAAATGCCCAATATATCATCGCCCTGGGGACCTGGCAGACGAAGCATGATCATTATTCAACTACTGGCATTCATCACCGGCATTTTTGGGGTGCTGGTCACAATAAACTCCGCCCTGCGGACCTTTGTTGTGCCGCGCAGTACTCGCGACCATATTACTCGTGTGGTTTTTGTACTTTTTCGTCGCTTCTTAAATATCGGCCTCCGCCGCATGGCATCCTACGAACAGCGCGACACCATCATGGCCTACTATGCACCGATTGCCCTGCTGCTTCTGCTGCCGGTATGGTACATCCTGATCACGTTCAGTTATGGGTTAATGTACTGGGCACTGGGGCACGGCAATCTTGAAGACTGTTTTCTACTGAGCGGCTCGTCGTTGTTGACACTTGGCTTCGCCTCCGCCGATACTACTGCTGAGCTGGTACTTGTATTTTCAGAGGCGACGATTGGTTTGCTGCTTGTTGCATTGCTGATTGCCTACCTCCCAACCATTTATTCAGCCTTCCGAGTTCGCGAGTTCCAGGTAACGCGCCTCGAAATCCGCGCCGGGTCGCCTCCCTCTCCGGTGGAATTTATTCTAAGACATCACCGCCTCAATCGACTGGACACCTTGACCGATGTGTGGAAAACGTGGGAGGAATGGTTTACCGATGTCACTGAGTCGCACACCTCGCTGGCGGTGCTGGTATTTTTCCGCTCACCCACGTCGGATAAATCTTGGTTGACGTCCGCCGGGGTGGTGATGGATACCGCTGCCCTTATCCGTTCGACAATTGATGTGCCCGTCGACAGGCAGGCTGACATCTGCATCCGAGCGGGTTATCTTGCCCTGCGGCGAATTTCTGACTTTTTCGGCATTCCCTATAACGCTGACGCCAGATTTCCCACTGACCTGATCAGCATCAGTCGTGAAGAATTTGACGAGGTGTACGACATCTTTCAGGCGGAAGGAATCAAACTAAAAGAACGTGAGCAG